>CAYFOC010000091.1:0-7025 GCA_964344615.1 uncultured Methylococcus sp. | reverse complement strand
CATCCTTTTCAATAAAGGTCGGGATATTGGCGACAACGAACCAGGATCCCATGAACCGGTCCAGATCGACATGCGAAACCGTGTGTATGCGGGGTGCGGTCTGGCAACCGGCTAAAAACGCTAACATCAGAGAAACGAGCCGTAATGGCGCTAACATCTATGCATCCTCATGCTGGCTTGACCAGACGGTACTTCAGCTTTCGATTCCCTTCAATCAGGGAGTCCAGGGCAACCCAATGTCCCTTTAGGTCGTACCAAAGGTCGATATCGAATTTCTCTGCGGAGAGATGGAAGTGGTCTACCTCTATTTCCTTATCGCTCATCATTAGCGATTCGTGACCGACCTTTCGGATGGTGACGGGGGTGAGTTCGCCCGTTTGTGGATTGAGAAGCCGCGACTGCTTCAACATCTCAGGGTTCCAGTAAGCGAATGTCATGATGCAGGCGGGCAGCATTTCATCTTTTCCGGAAACGCTCAGTGCAAATCCCCCCACTTGTGACTTTCCATCAACCCGAAGAGTTGTGCCGTTGTCATTGGTCTGAGCCCGTATATCTTCGAGGCAGTCCTGTTTCCAGGTCTCTTGAGACACATGCTCATACCGATAAAAATCAATGCCAAGAAAACGGACGTCAAACCGTGCAATGCTCTCGAGTTGTCGATGCTCTAATGCACCCTTCACGGTGAATCGATGTGATCCCACGAGTGTGTCGTCGAGGAATACGCTGAAGGGCCACTCCATGGTTTCTGAAAAACCCGGGACGGGGGTCAGAAGGAAGCCGAGAACGAGCAAACGCGACAGAGGGCTCATTTCTGATTTCCTGGACGACGCGGCCAAAAAGATGAAGTAGTCTCGATATAGTTGCAGTAGTCAGGACTCCGACTCTTCAGATCTTCCTCAAGAAGGGGAACACCCGACACCTTGATGAGCAGAAACGTCATGAAAGCGGCTGAGACGAGTATCCAGAAGGGGGCGCCGGAGGCAACCGCGATGAGCCCGAATCCCCACCACAGCAAGGACTCCCCAAAGTAGTTGGGATGCCTTGAAAAGGCCCAAAGGCCAGTCCTCAGGACCTTGCCTTTTGAATCTTTTCTGGACTTGAACCTGGCCATCTGGAGGTCGGCGATCGACTCTATTGCAAGGCCAATCAAAAAAATGATTGAGCCTGCAAGATCCAAAGGACTCACGGGACGATCCGATGCAACAGCAGGAAGGATGGGAACCGCGATAATGAAAGCCAAAGCTACCTGAAGATAGAAAACATAGAACAAGCTCTTCACTTCATAGTGCGGTTGATTGCGCTGCCGAATGGTTTGATAGCGGCGATCTTCGGGTTTCCCCCAGTTTCTGTATGTCAGATAGATCGAGAGTCTGGATGCCCAAAGAAGAATCAGCCCCATCACGAGGCTCGCTCTGTCGCTATCGGCATCTAATTCGACGACCCAAGTCAGGAGGGCGCTAACGAAGAAGAGACTCCAAAAGCTATCTACGATGCTCGCATCTTTTTTAATCAGGCTCAGCAGCCATGCAATTGTTGCAAGACCGAGCATCGGAGGGAGGGCAGTAAACAAGATGTTGAGATCAATCATGAGTGTTCTTCCTCTCGTTTATCAATTGGCTTCTGGAGAACAGCCATCTCGTCATCCAAGAAAGGAAAGGCATGCTGATTGCCCAGGCAATCGAGAGAGCCAAATAGCCTTCATATGGAACCGGGAGCTTCAGTGCGCCTAATTTGGCGCCTGCGTACCAAGAAAGTGGGCCGCAGATGGCGCCGAACAGAGAAGCTGTTATCAGCCTCGATTGGAACCATTTCAACGCTGTGTTGAGGGTTGTACCGAAAGCAGCCCACAGCACCAGAATCCATAGCGGGATGTGCTCCACAAAGGAGGGGCCTTCGTACAAAATCAACTCCCTCAATCCCAATAGGCTCTCGACAACGAGTCCGACCAGTAGGGTGATGAGCACCATCAGGGATTCAGCATTTCTAAAGTGGCTGTTCCTTAAATGAAGGGCTATTGCGGCAAGTGCTATGCTTGACCCGAGGGTCGTTTGACCGTGGGCGGCACCCAAGACCGTGGCGAACCAAGCGACTTGGTATCCAACCAGATTGCCGATCAGTCTTTGGCTCATTTTTGCCTCTGGCGATCTACCCGCGGTTTTTTGCGGACCGCTTGAAGCGGTAGTGTCCGATGGGCCAGTCCGACCCACCGTTGTAGCCGAAAACCTCAGCACAGGCCATGAAGAATATCCTCCATCGATGCCACCACATGTCCGTGGTGTCAGGGCCGTAGGTATTCAAAAGAATGGGCATGATCAGGCTTTTATGCCTATCCATGTTTGCGAGCCAGTGGCCAGATGTTTTCCGGTAATGGTCCCCGCTCCATACCCAACTTTCTTCAAGTTCAAGCCCGGAATCTATGCGGCTCGGCAGATCCAGAGAAGGCATCATGCCGCCGGAAAAGAAATATTCACTCATCCAGTCCGATTTGTCCTGAACTTCAAACAGATAGGGAGCCTCTGCTTGAGTGAACACGTGCATGAAAAACCGCCCCTCGGGTTTCAACCAAGAGTCGATTCGATTCATAAGGAGTTCCCAGTTGCGCATGTGCTCAAACATTTCTACCGAGACCACACGATCAAATCTTTTCTCGGTCAGAAACTGATTCATGTCGGCGGTCTGGATCTCAAGGTTGGTGAGTCCCTCGGCTTCTGCGCGTGTCATGATGGAATCACGTTGGCTTTTAGAGTTGGAAACGCCAAGGATCTTGCTGTTTGGATACCGTCTAGCCATCCAGAGCGAGAGTGAACCCCAACCACATCCCAGTTCAAGAATGTCTTGACCGTCATCCAGAAGGGCATGTCTGGCCGTTTCGAGGAGTGCTTGCTCTTCCGCCTCGTCGAGGGAAAGGTGTGCATCAGGATATAAGCAACAACTGTATTTTCTCTGTTTGCCGAGAATGAGTTCAAAGAAATCTGCAGGCAATTCGTAATGTTGTTCGTTGGCCTTCTCGGTGAGGACAGCAATAGGACTGTTCTTCATCCCTTCAATGAAAGACCGTTTGTACGCTTCAGTGTCCTCACCATTGCGAGGGGGAAGGGAAGCCAGACGTGTCTCAGCGAGCTTTCGAATGCCGAGGCGAATCATCCAATCCGGCAGATAACCTCTTTCTGCCAGACGAACAGCTAAGGATGACGGCATAGTGATTTACTCCTTGAAAAGACGATTCGACTGGGATGCTTTTAACCTGTTGCCAGCAGACACCCTCATGGATATGACCCTAGGCCTTGGAAAGGGTTCCATAATCGATGGGTAGGTAATGCTCCTGACTTTGAGCCTGATGCACACTCCGCCAGCTGCTTGGATGATGAGATAGAGTCTTCCAGAATCATTTAGGTGGTTGGCTTGATGCCACAGCTTCTGCAACGTCCGCAGCAAATAATGTATTGGAGGCAAGACTGGCATCCCAACCACAGACCAGCCTTGCTAGTCCTGTCCCGGCATGAATATGGAATTGCCATCCCCGCTCTCTGATACGCGATGCCTCATTATCTGTGAATGAGGTGAAGAGCATATTTGCATCTCTTGAGAACTTCGTTGAGATTCCAGATGCCCTGAGTCTTTCTTCAAGGTCCTGGGCCATGGCATTGGCATGCATTGCGTTCTCGCGCCAAACCTTCGATTCGAGAAGCCCAACCCAGGGCGCTGTCATAAGGCGCTGTTTGGAGGTCACTTGACCCGCTTGTTTCATGCGGTATTCAAAGCCTCTTGCAAGCGAGTGATCAAAGAACACTATCGCATCGGCTATTCCTCCCCCAATCTTTGACGCGCCCAGCGTCAGAACATCCACACCGACTTTCCAGCTGAGTTCGGCAGGGGCACACTGGAGCACTGTTGCGGCTTGAAGAAAACGCGCCCCATCCATGTGCACGCGAAGGCCTCGGTCCTTGGCAAGGTTAATGAGTGAGGAAAGCTCTGAAACACTGTAGACGGTTCCTCGTTCTGTGACCTGAGTGAGGCTTAGGGTGCCGGGGCGCTGAAACCTGAGATCCTCAGGCTCGTTGATCGCGCGCTCGAGTTCCGTATCTCGGAGCTTTGCATCATCGCTGAGTCCTATGGGCTTAAGCAGTGACCCATGCGAAAAAAAGCCGGTTGCTCCGCACTCATCAAGATGGATGTGAGACTGGTTATGGCAAAGTATGGATTGATATGGTGCCGTCAGGTGCGCAAGCGCTAGGCCGTTTCCTGCTGTACCGGAGGATACAAAGAAGATAAGGGCATCGTGGTCAAACAACTGACGTATCCCCTCGCAAGCGGCTAGCGTCCATCGGTCTTGCCCGTACGGAGGTTCGCTTCCAGAGTTTGCTCGTATTAAGGCTTCGAGGGCCTCAGGGCAAAGCCCTGACCAATTGTCGCTTGCAAAAACAGAGGGGGTCACAAGCCCTTGAGTCTTAAAACCAACCACGCGGCTCTACCCTCACTTTCACCGGGTTATGAACAGGACCGTTCAGGGTAACTAACGTGGTGCAGCCGGAACAGCCGTGATGCGCCCCATTCGACTGAAACCGGAATTTGATGCGGGCCTAGGCTTTGCTTCATTGACAGTCAGCACGCGCCCATCAATATTCTTTCCATGAAGTTCATCGATGGCACTCAGGGCTTCCCGTGATCCCATTTGAACAAACCCAAAGCCCTTTGATCGGCCGGTCTCTCTGTCCATGATCACACTGGCGGACTTTACTGTTCCGTAGAGCGAGAAAATGTCATGCAGTCTCTGATTGTCGATGCTGTAGCTGAGGTTACCGACATATAGGTTTTTCATAGGTTCGTCCAAATTTTGGAATCAGGAACAGGGAGCTACCACCGGATTTTTACGCCGGATTGAGGGTTTGTCCCCTTTATGGGGCGTAATGTTCCCCAGTCAACGGAAGTTGAGGCAACTTACAGATGTGTGGGAGCTCGAGGGGCGCATCGAGGATGAGAGGTATACTCACCCCGATGTTCATCCCTTTTGTAGATTCAATGAAGTTCTTTTCCCGTCAATGTGTTGCTCTCATGCTATCTCTCTCTTCGGAGCTGGCCATTGCCCAGCCGGTCGAGGAGCATGTTGACTCCCTGATCATTGATGAAAGCCTTAGCCTACGAGACATCGTCGATCTGACGTACCAGCATTACCCGCAGCAAGCCATCGTTCAGGCTTATCAGGATGAGGTCCAGGCCTTGGAGCAACGCTCCACAAGCTGGATAGCGGGCTATCCGATGATTTACTTGCAGTACATTGATGATTCATTGATTTCGAATCGGGGCATCAGCGATATTCAGAGTGGCTACCAGATCCCCGTGTGGATGTGGGGGCAAAAGGAAGCGAGCCAAAAGGTAACGGATCAGGCGTCACTGGCGGCAGAGCGATATGCGGTTGCCCTGAAACATGAAATCGCAGGCCTTGTTCGTGACACACTTTGGTCGATCCGCCTGGCCGAAAACCGTCACGAAATAGACAAGAAAATTCTTTCCGTTGCAGAGGATCTGCTCCGCGTGGTCGATCGTCGGGTTCAGTTGGGCGATATGTCCAAGTCGGATTTATTGCTGGCAGAGAGTGACGTCTTGGAGAAGAAGACGTTAGCTATGCAATCGGAAACCGATGTCATTCATGCCTGGAAGGTCTATCACAACCTGACGCGAACGCGCTCAATCCCACCACGCCACGATGAAGTTCTGGCTCAAGACATTGCCTTGACGGAGACGCACCCGGCGATTGCTGCGGCAACGGCGTCTGTAGAACGGGCGCAGGCGGAAGTCGACTTTGTTCGCCTGTCAAAGCAAGGGAATCAGCCCTCGGTGCTTGTCGGAACCGACAGTACCTCGGTGAGCAGGTCCAGGGATTACGGTACCGGAACCAACGTGGTTTTTCAGATCCCTATAGGCGGGGATGATTGGCATGCCCCTCAGGTTGCCCAAGCCAATCTCTTATTGAATGAGAAGCTTGCTCAAAGGGAGGCCCTTCATAGACAACTGGAGAAGGCCGTTCATGAAGCGCAACACAATCTTGAACTGGATGAGAGAGCCTTGGTCGTAGCGTCGAGGCGGAAGGAAATTGCGGATGAGCAGCTTCGGATGAGCCGCTTCGCTCTTGAAAATGGCGAAATATCGATGATCGATTTTCTGAAGGTTCAGACCAACGCACAATCGGCGATCAAGGAAGCTGCAGAGCGAACCATCGCTGTCAAAAGAGATATTTCAAAACTGCATCAGGCGGTGGGGATCTCTCCCTGATTCTGCCTGCAAGGTCCTTAAATCCTTCTGGAGGCCTTGATGGTAGCGCCTAAATGCTCCGTTTTCTCAATCCATTGGTAGATGATCGGTAGCACGATCAGGGTCATGGGCGTTGACGTGAATAACCCTCCAATGACGACGATGGCAAGCGGTCTTTGAATCTCTGATCCAGGGCCTGAGGCGAACAGAAAGGGGATGAGGCTCAACATTGCGATGGTGGCCGTCATCATGACCGGACGAAACCGTTGGGTGCAGCCCAACCGAAGGGAGTGATCAAAGTCTCCTCTTTTGGCGTGCTGACTCCGGATGCTTGAGATAAGCACAACGCCATTCAACACGGCTATTCCCCACAGCGTAATAAAGCCGACAGAAGCAGGTACCGAGAGATATTCGCCGGTGGTGAAGAGCGAAAGGACGCCACCCATAGAGGCAAACGGAAGGATCAGAATGATCAATGATGCCATTTTCAGCGAGTCAAAAAGAATGAAAAGGACAATGAAAATGGCCAAGATAGTGAGGGGGATGATCATGGAGAGCCTGGCTGATGCACGCTCCATGTTTTCGAATTGGCCACCCCACTTGATGTAATAGGCCTGAGGGAGCTTTATCTCTTGTTCAACCCGGCGTTGTAGTTCGTTGACGAAGCCACCGAGGTCACGCCCTTTGACATTGGCGCCGATGACCAGCCTTCTTTTTCCCATTTCACGACTGATCTGAGAAGGGCCATCAAGGACTTTGACATCCGCGAGGTCACC
>CAYFOC010000090.1:0-7115 GCA_964344615.1 uncultured Methylococcus sp. | reverse complement strand
GACGTCAATGTGGTTCGGATTCCTGATGGTACATCCGACTCGCTCCCGAAAGGACACTTGGTGACTTTGACGCAATCCCTCGGCGGAAACTTTACGGTTCTTGATGAGTCCGGGCACATGGTCCGGATCTCTGGTAATGATGCGGACGCCCTTGGCAAGGAGCCTCCGATCCAATCGAACATCGCTAGCGGAACCGATGCGGAAACTGTCGAAAAGAATGTGTGGGAAGTGCTTCGGACCATTTTCGACCCCGAAATCCCGATCAACATCGTAGAGCTAGGGCTCGTTTACCATTGTGGCGTGAAGCCAGCAGGCCCCGACCTCTTCGACGTGCATGTCATCATGACCCTGACTGCGCCGGGATGCGGGATGGGCCCTGTCCTTCAATTTGATGCCGAGGCGGGCGTCAAAGCACTTCCTGGGGTTCGACATGTTCAGGTTGAAGTCGTCTTCGATCCCCCATGGTCCAGGGATCGCATGTCGGAAGCGGCCTTGCTCCAACTCGGCATGATCTAATTGATTTAGCCGCGCACTGCCGGCCAGTCCCTGATCAAAGGCCATGCGAACCCTATAGCCAAAAGGCTCATCATCGAAGCCGATAAAAACACCCATGAAGCCGGCACCGCTTCCCACAGATAGCCGGCATAGAGGCTTCCTGCGGCTCCGCCAACGCCATAGCAGAAGCCACTGTAGATCGCCTGCCCCTTGGCGTGATGCCCTCCCTTGAAATGCTGATGGACCAAAGCGATGGATGCCACGTGCATCAGGCCAAAGGTCCCGGCATGTAAAACCTGGGCTAAGACAACGAGCGCTGGAACATCGACACCCCAGCCGATGATCGCCCAGCGAATCACACTGATCACAATCCCCCAGAGAAAGAGATTAGCGAGTCCGAAGCGCCCTTCCAGGCGATCCATCCAGATGAAGAGCAGCACTTCGGAGAGAACCCCAAGCCCCCACAACGCTCCGATGATCTCATCATTGAAGCCGTGACTGCTCAGGAATACCGAATAAAAAGAGTAATAGGGGCCATGTGCCAGTTGGATTAAAAGCGCCGCCATCAAAAACCCCAAGACCTGCGGTCGCTTCAGAATATTGCCCAGAGAGTCGCCCCCCAGGCTATCCCCACGGGTGGTAATGTCAGGAATCAGCAACGTCACCAACCATTGCAAACCGAGCAGGGCTGTCAGCAACTGTGGCAGGCGATTGAGCGGAAGCACCTCGCCTAACAACAGACCACCGAGGGCAACGCTCATGATGTAGCCGATGGACCCCCAGAGCCTTACGCGCCCATAACCCTTCCGCCCTTTCAAGTAGGCCAGCGTCACCGTTTCAAGGAGCGGTTGAGGACCATTCCAGAACAATCCGAATCCGATCATGGCCCCGGCAATCCACTGAGGATCGGGGGTATCGGGAATCAGGAGCGCCATCGTGGCAACGGACAAGAACGAAGTCCATCGAATAAAGCGCAAAGGATGCCCACTGCGATCGGACAGCCACCCCCAAAAGCTGGGTGCTACGATCTTGGTCGCTGGAAGTATTGCCATGAACGCCCCGATGGCACGGGGTTCAAAGCCCTTCGCCTGCAGGAACAGTGGCCAGAAAGGAATCAATACCCCCAGCACCCCAAAATAGAGGGCATAGAAGGCGGAAAGCCTGAACCGCGGCGTTCTCGGCGTCAAACTGACGCTGTGGGTTCTCGCTCTCGCTCGAGGAGGACGCCGCCGTCTCAACGACTAGCCCAATCCAGAGGGGATTGGCTCAAGACCGGGAACCACATCGGCATTCTGACCACGATGACGGAGGCAGTGATCCATCAGAACAATGGCCATCATGGCTTCCGCAATCGGAGTCGCCCGGATACCCACACAAGGATCATGTCGCCCGGTGGTCACCACTTCGACGGGTTCTCCGCGAACATTGATCGAACGCCCCGGAAGCCTGAGACTCGAGGTTGGCTTTAACGCGATGCTGGCGACGATATCCTGGCCTGTTGAAATCCCGCCAAGAATGCCCCCCGCATGATTGGAAAGAAATCCCTGAGGGGTCAATTCATCTCTGAATTCTGATCCCTTGGCTTCGACACAGCCAAATCCCCCGCCAATTTCAACGCCCTTGACGGCGTTGATGCTCATGAGGGCATGAGCCAGATCCGCATCAAGGCGATCAAAAATGGGTTCTCCCCAACCGGGCGGCAGGTGCTGAGCAACCACATTGATCCTTGCACCGATCGAATCTCCTTCCTTGCGGAGAGCATCCATATAGGCTTCCATTTCTGAAACCTTTGAAGCATCGGGGCAAAAGAACGGGTTCTCTGAGACCTGATCCCAATCCAACGATTCAATCCGAATGGGGCCAAGCTGAGATAAGTAACCACGAACGAGCGTACCGTGACGTTCCTTGAGATATTTTTTCGCGATGGCACCTGCTGCGACGCGCATCGCCGTTTCACGAGCCGACGAACGCCCCCCGCCGCGGTAATCACGGAAGCCATATTTCATGTGATAGGCATAATCAGCATGTGCAGGACGAAATTGCTCGGCAATATTTCCGTAATCCTTTGAGCGCTGATCAACATTCTCGACCAGAAGGGCGATTGGGGTTCCCGTGGTTTTCCCCTCAAAGACGCCAGAAAGAATCCGAACTTCGTCAGGCTCCCTGCGCTGAGTCGTATGCCGTGATGTACCTGGGCGACGGCGGTCCAGATCCCCCTGAAGATCCGCCTCGGATAACTCAAGACCTGGAGGGCATCCATCGACGATACAGCCAATGGCAGGACCATGACTTTCACCAAAAGAGGTGACGGTGAAGAGTTTTCCTATCGTATTTCCGGACATGGGGTTGTACTCAGGTTGAAAGGGTCGCGTGATGGATTCCGAATCAGGCCTTACAGGGCACCAGAGGCATGCATCAGCTTGACCAGGGCATCCGTAATCAACTGGTAGCCCTCAGGATTGGGATGAAAGGTGTCCTTGTGATATTTCGATGATCGAACAATTTCTTCAAGCGAATGGCTTTCGAGAGGAATATCGAACTCACGTGCAATGTCGGCGTAAAACGCCGGCGCACTTCTCATATTGCCAAACTTTGGAACCGAGATGAGGACGACACCCATTCCACGATCGCGAGCCATTTTGACCATGCCCCGAATATTTTCTTTCACCTTGTCTTCACTGAATGACCGTAGCAAGTCATTCGCGCCATGACAAATAATCACATAGTCCGGACTGACTTCATCCAGCCAGATACTCAGGCGCTTCAATCCCTCGACGGAAACTTCTCCCGGCAGGCCGCCATTGATCACCTCACGACCAATTGCCGCCTGTAACCTCGCCGGATAGCTTTGCTCGGGGAGTACGCCTTTGCCGAAGGTCAGGCTATCGCCGAACGCCAAAATACGCGCTGAAGGCGCCAAGGGTTTTTGGTGGGGAACGGAAGAGTCACAACCGACCATCAACAACCACGGCAACAAGAAGATAAGCCACCGACTGACCGACAATCTAGCGAAACAATGCACTGTCTCTCCTGTCAAGGCTGGCCCGGGGCCCATAGAGGGTCCTCGGTAATTCAGAGGCCTAGCGTTCCCCAAAGAAGGTTCTGACCTGCTCGGCGGTCAGAAGGAAAATACCATCCCCCCCTCTCTCAAACTCGAGCCAGCAGAACGGTACCTCTGGGAATGCCGCCACGAGCGCCTCGGCAGCACTTCCGACCTCCACGACGAGAATGCCCTCTTCTGTCAGATGGCGAGGTGCTGCAGTCAGAATCTGGCGGACACAATCCAGTCCGTCAACGCCGGACTCAAGCCCCAAGCGTGGTTCTGCATGAAACTCCTCCGGGAGCGACTGCCATTCTGAAAGGCTGACATAAGGGGGATTGCTCACGATGATGTCGTAACGCTCCCCTTCAAGCTCGGCAAACAGGTCTGACCGAACGGTCCTCACCCGGTCCTCAACATCTAGCCGCCGTCGATTGATATCTGCAACCTCCAAGGCCTCCTTGGAGATATCCACCGCATCCACGTCAGCATCAGGAAACGCAAGGGCACACGCGATCGCGATGCAGCCACTCCCAGTGCATAAGTCCAAAATCCGAGTCACCTGTTCCGGCTCAACCCAAGGCGTAAATTCAGCCTCGATCAATTCGGCGATGGGGGATCGAGGAACAAGAACACGCTCATCGACGTAAAACTGGTGGCCCGCGAAGGGCGCTTCATGCGTGAGATAGGCCAGTGGCTTGCGCTCTTGAATGCGTCGCTCAATCAAACCCAAAATCTCTTCGCGCTCCGCGCGCGTCAAGGTGGACTGAAAATAACCACCCGGAAGATCATAGGGGAGATGCAAGGCATGAAGCACCAGTGCCGCCGCCTCATCCAGAGGACCTGAGGTGCCATGCCCGAAGAAGAGCTCAGCGGAATTAAATCGGCTGATCGCATAGCGGACATAATCGCGAAGCGTCGTCAGCTGATCCAAAACGTCATCATGCATGTTTTTCACTCGGGGGCTCAGGGATAAAGGCCAATCGCGTTAAGACCCGATGTCTCCTGCAAACCGAACATCAGATTCATATTCTGAACCGCCTGACCCGCGGCTCCTTTGACCAAGTTGTCGATGACAGACAGGATAACCACCGTATTTCCATCCATGGGACGGTGCACAGCAATCTGACAGCGATTCGCTCCACGAACATTTCGGGTATCCGGATGGCTTCCTGCAGGCAAGACATCTACAAATGACTCGTTCGCGTAAGCCTCTTCATAGAGCTTCTGCAAATCAGGAACCGAACCCGTCAACTGGGCATAAAGTGTTGCGTGAATGCCCCGAATCATTGGAATCAGGTGCGGCACGAATGTAAGACCGACAGGGGCCTTAGAAAATTCCGACAGACCCTGGCGAATTTCAGGCCAATGGCGGTGACCCGCGACCGCGTAGGCCTTGAGACTCTCTCCGGTTTCACTCATGAGAATGGGAATCTCAGCTTTACGGCCTGCACCACTAACTCCGGACTTCACATCCGCGATCAGAGCGTCACTTCGAATCAGCCCAGTTCGAAGCAGAGGCGCAAGTCCCAGCTGGACGGCCGTCGGATAACACCCTGGGCACGCGATCAGCCTGGCACCCCTAATCGCATCTCGATGGAATTCCGGAAGCCCATAGACGGCTTCAGCAAGCAACTCCGGACAGGCATGGGATTCACCATACCAATGCGCAAAAACGTCAGGGTCCTTGAGCCGAAAATCTGCAGCCAAGTCGATGACACGGATTCCTTTTTCCAGGAGTGCCGGCGCCATTCGCATGCAGGTTCCATTGGGTGTCGCAAAAAACACCACATCGCAGTCAGAAAATGCTTCAGGCGTTGGCTCAACGAACGGGACATCCAGATGCCCTCGAAGATTTGGATAAGCCTCAGAGACCTTCTTGCCGGCATCACTTCGGGAAGTAACGGCAACCACTTCCACACTGGGATGAAGTGCCAGCAAACGAAGCAATTCAACGCCGGTATAACCGGTTCCACCTACGATACCCGCGCGAACCATGCCTTTAATCCTCGATGCGTTCTCTGAAACTGATCGCCGCGACAGGACTCCGCCGCGAAAACTAAATACCCCTAATCTTCTTCAGGAAGTGGGCCATCGAAAGCTTCTACTAACGCCTTTAGCTTCTGCCCGGACTTGAAGGTCACCACACGGCGGGCGGTAATCGGAATTTCTTCACCGGTCTTGGGGTTACGACCTGGTCGCTCATTCTTATCCCTGAGGTCGAAATTTCCAAACCCCGAAAGCTTGACCGACTCTCCTCGCCCCAACGATGACTTGATCTCTTCAAAAAATTCATCCACAAGATCCTTTGCATCCTTTCGCTGAATATCAAGTTCAGTAATCAGACGCTCCATCATGTCGTTCTTGGTCAGAGCCATATCAATCCCTCAAACGTGCATCGCAGGTCTTGGACAACGCTTCAATGACTGCACGCAACCAGCCATCGATTTGATCATCGACCAGTGTTTCTGCGGCATTCTGCCAAACAAGACCTACCGCCACGCTCTTCCGTCCCGCATCAAGTCCCGGGCCACGATAAACGTCAAACAGAAGGACATCCTGAAGATACTCTCCCGCATTCTGCCGTGCGACTTCAAGAATTGCGGCTACAGGCGTGGTATCAGCAACATTCAGTGCAATATCGCGCCTGACCGAAGGGAATTTGGAAAGGCTTCTAAACTTCGGCAACGATCGATCCAGAAGCGGCTCAAGGTCAAGCGTGACCAAGAACACCTTCTGCTCAACACCAAGTGCCTTCTCAAGCTGAGGATGCAAAAGCCCGATCCAACCGATGGGCTGCCCTCCCAGACGAATCTGCGCAGACTGCCCAGGATGCAACGCCGGCAATTGCGCCGGAGCAAACTCAAGTTCCGCGACACGACCGGTCAAAGCCACGACAGCTTCAACATCGGCCTTCAGATCATAAAAATCGACCATCCGGGCTTTTTCGCCCCACTGCTCCGGAACGATGGGCCCCATCGCCAGCCATGCAATGCCCTTGGTCTGCTGAAGTCCTTCCTTGGAGGGAATAAACCGCAAACCAGACTCGAACAGTCGAACGCGATTCTGCTGTCGATTGCTATTTTTGACCGCGGCATCAATGAGGCCGGGCCAGAGACTGGTCCTCATGACTGCCAATTCGGCAGACAGTGGATTCTTGAGCGCCAGAGCCTCAACACCCGGATCCATTAGCTGTTGCACTTCCGAGCCGATGAAACTGTAGGTGATGGCTTCCTGATAACCGCGATCCACAAGGATATCCTTGACCCGCTCCAGCTCAAGTCGCGTCTCAGAACGCGGGCGCATTGCAGCCGGGACCATTGGATTTCTGCGGGGAAGGTGGTCGTAACCGTAAACACGACCCACTTCTTCAATCAGGTCAGCCTCAATCGCGATATCGAATCGCGTTGCGGGGGGGACAACCTCCCAGCCTACCTGAACCGCCTTGGGTTGCATGCCGAGTCCTACCAGGATTTCGGCTACCCGTTCACCCGCGATTTCAAGACCGAGAATTCGTGCAAGCTTCTCCGCCTTCAGAACAATCGGCAAACGCTTCGGCAGATGCGACTCGCTGCTCACT
>CAYFOC010000089.1:0-7165 GCA_964344615.1 uncultured Methylococcus sp. | reverse complement strand
ATGAAGGTCATTGAAAATGTTGAAGCCTGGCTTAAGGGGCAAACCCCACCCAACAAGATTGTTTAAAACCGACTATGTTGATTAGTAAAGCCATTCAAGCGCTCTGGCCTAACAAACTGATCAGTGAAGCGCTCTTTTCACGGCACTGGGACACCGTTCGGCCGAGGTTCCTCGGATTGATGCGAGAGCATCAGATTCCCAACACCAAGGCGACAGAATTGGCCATCATCTACATTCCGCTCGCGGCTTGGGTGATGGAGCGGTACCGTAAAGGCGAAACGCTGGTCTTGGGGGTTAATGGTGCGCAAGGTTCCGGAAAATCTACGCTCTGTGATTTTCTAGTACTGATGCTGACCCAGGTTTACGGAAAAAAGGTCGTTGGTTTTTCTATTGATGATCTTTACAAGACCCGCATGGAACGTGAAGCCATGGCGAAGGCGATACATCCTCTCTTCATCACGCGCGGTGTACCGGGGACGCACGATATTCCGTTGGGCTTGGCGACCTTAGAAAAACTGCTTCAAGGGACGGTTCACACCCTGACTGCAATCCCCTCTTTCAATAAGGCCATGGACGACCGTCGACCGGTGACGGAATGGAAGCAGTGGCGAGGAGCGCCCGATATCATCATTCTTGAAGGGGGCTGCGTGGGGTCAACACCTGAACGGGACGCGGCATTACTGGTTCCCATCAATGAACTGGAAAGGAATGAAGATCCTTACGGGAACTGGCGCCGTTACGCTAATGAGGCCTTAAAAGGACCTTACGCCGAACTATTTAGAAAACTGGATTGTTTGATCATGCTCAAGGTCCCGGACCTTGAAAGTGTGATCGAGTGGCGAACGCTGCAGGAGAAAAAGCTTTCAGACGCGACCCCTGAGGGAGCCGGGGTTCACCTTATGGACGAGGCGGCCATACGGCGCTTCGTGATGCACTGGGAGCGTCTCACACGACACAACCTTGAAGAAATGCCCAATCGCGCAGATCTCACGTTGGTTTTGGATAAAAGTCACCGCGTAGCCGAAGTTCTGGTTAAGACAACTTCTAAATGAGTTTGTGAATACCGATCGTTTTAGCTTTAAGTCTTTGGGTCGTGCGGTTCGACTTTTGATAATCGGTGGCTTAACCCTTTTATCCCCCACCCTATTCGCAGAAGAAATACTAGATCCCGAGCTTGAGAGTGAGTTTCGCTTTTTGGATGCCGAGCGAGATACCGTCATGACGGCCTCTCGGACGGAGGAAAAGACCAGTGAATCCATCGCATCCAGCACGATCCTAACCCAGAAGGATATTGAACGAATGGGGGCGAGAACATTGAGCGATGCACTCAGAATCGTTCCAGGGCTCGGCGTCACTCAAACGGGTCAGGGAGTGACCTCCTACGACATTCGGGGCGTGCGAACCACAGCCTCTGAGAAAGTGTTAATGCTTCTGAACGGGCATCCCTTGGATCAGGATCTGGCGAACCCCGGGAGTACCTGGACCTATGATGATATGCCGGTAGACACGATCAAGCGTATTGAAGTCGTTCGTGGCTCTAGCTCAGCACTTTACGGTGCGAATGCCATGATGGCAGTCATCAATATCATTACTCAAACGCCGGAGGATACGGATGGGGTTGAATCCTCATTGGGTGTCGGCAACTACAATACCGAACAGGTCCGTCTTTCAGCGGGTAAGAAGTTTGAAAAAGGCGTGGCTGGGTTTCATTTTAATTTTCGTAATACCGATGGATCCCCCATTACCATTAATGAAGACAATCTTTCAATTTGGAATGATCCATCACTGGCGCCGGCAACAAGAGGCGAAGGCACAAAACGCTATGATCTCGAATGGAATACCAGCTATCTAGGGTTTAAGTTGGACGGTCGATTTATCGATAAAACCGTGAATCCATTGCTCGATGGGTATGGTGTTGTCGATCACTACAACAATACGCATTACTCCAATTACTTCCTGCGACTCAGTCGTGACTTTGAGTTGAATAATGATCTCTCTCTCTCAACACAAGTGTTCTATGACGCCTTTAATCAACAGGTGAACGCCTACCAGCCACCCAATCCCCTGCTGCCCAATCCCAATCTTAATTCGGGGTCCAATAATACTCGGGCAGGCACCGAATTAACGGCAAATTATCGTCTTTTTAACAACAACACCTTAATCGGTGGGTTTAATTTTGCCAGTGAATTTTATTCCAATCCTTATAACAACCAGACCTCCAGTGATGGGAGTATCGTAACGGGTCCACGCTTATCCAGAACGCGTGTTGGCGTCTATCTCCAGGATCTTTGGGAGGTCACCAAGCATTTACACCTTTCAGTGGGGGGGCGTTTTGATAAGTACAGTGATTTCGCCGCGGTTTACAATCCAAGAGTGGGTTTCAATTGGGAGTTTGTCGACGATTACAGTGTGAAATTTTCATATGGAACGGCCTATCGCGCCCCAACGCCCGGAGAGATGGATAGCGAAACTTCATCGAAAGTCCTGGGGAATCCATACTTGCAACCGGAAACCTCAAAAACACTGGAAGCTGGCCTCGTTGGGAAGCCCATCAATAATCTAAGGCTTGAAGCGACTTACTTTAGAACCATGATTTCGGACATGATCGGAATCGCAGGCGCTTCAGTTTCGAGTGGAACAGAAAGCTACCGACCCAAAGTCATGGTGAATCAGGGCGATCTTTTCACACAAGGCGTTGAGCTTGAGGGACGTTATGATTTTCATGGCGACTATCACGGAAGCTATGTTCTGGTGAACTACGTCAACCAGAATGCCTTCTTGTCCAACGCACCCCTGTTGATTTTCGCAAATCAAAACAATCCGGATCAAACAAGGTCATTCGATCTGAATGGCTTATCTCCATTTGTGCCTCGAAATCGCGTCAATGTGATTGGTAATTGGCAGGTTAATCGATATTGGAACAGTTGGCTTAATCTGCTTTTCAACGGTACTGTGAATCGAACAAGTACGGTTTCTGCCGGACTTCCACTGGCGTCCATTCCCAGTTATGAGCTGGTTAATCTGAGTATCAGAAATCACGAACAAATCGCAAAAGGCGTGGATGTCAGTCTCACGATCTATAACCTTCTGAATGCCATCACAACAGATCCTGCGACCAGTCAGAGCTACCCTGGTGATTTCACCAATTCGGGACGTTCTTTCTTTGGTCATGTGAATTACCGATTCTGATGGGTATCACCAGAACGATTCTCTTACTGTGCATGCTGCTCAGCACTTCAGGCGCTCGGGCGGGAGAAACGTATTACTTCTTCAATCCTGAAAGTAACGTGGATAGCTATGCGAGCCTGAAATCTGAGTTCGAGAATTATTTCACCTCCCGGGGAGGGTTCAATTTTCAACCCTTTGATCTGGGCGACAACTTTGAGAAGGTGCTCAGTTCGAGAACCAATGGCGTTTATCTCCTGAGTGGTGGTCTTTTCGGTCAATACCGGACCCAAGGGGATCTCAATCCCCATCTTGTCGGAATTTCAAAAGGCGCTGTCGTCCAAAGGAAAGTCCTTTGCATCAAAGGCAGTGGTGGGCTTGATGACCTCAAGGGACTCACGGTTGCAAGTCCAGGCAGTCCGCAATATGTTCGAGGGTTCTTGAAGGAGGTCTTCGGACCTGACAAGGCGGCCCTCCTCGATTCCATCCGCATTCTAAGTGTCCCTAAAGATATTGATGCGCTCATGGCCGTCAATTTTGGTATGGCCAATGCCTCACTGACTTCTGAAAGCAGTCTTCAAAAACTATCACTCATCAATCCGGCCCAAAGTAATGCGCTCAAGACTCTCGGTCAGAGTAGCGAGAGTTTTCTATTAGTGGCTTCGCTCCCTAAACAGGGGGATCGATCAACTGCAGAGATGATGGAGGTCCTGGAACGAATGAGTCTTGATCCTGAGGGGCTCAAGGATCTCAAGATGATTGGCCTTGATGGATGGAAGCGCATCGATGCGTTGCCCCCAACCGCACAGAAACTGTTGAGGTCGCCATGATGCGGTGGTTGGATCTCCGGTTTATCGGCCTTATGTTCTTCTTCATGAGCGGAATACTGGCGACCGATACTTATCGCATTTCCGCCTCAACGCCGACGGTCATGCTGGTGAACACGGATACCAGTATTTCCCGTTATCAAGAAACTGAGTCAGCCTTCAGAGCCGCTTTGTCAGGGACACGAATCGTGGCGGATGATCTTGAACATACAGGGGATTCGTCGAAGGAACTTGAGGCCATGATTGCCCGGGAGCGCCCAGAGCTACTGTATTTTATTGGTTCCAAAGCTTATGAGATAGCAGGTCAACTTGATACGCAGATTCCTGCCATCTTTAGCTCGGTGATTAATTCGGAGCGATTTCCTCACCGGGACAATACCTTTGGCATCAGTAATGATCTGGCCTTGAATCAGTCCCTTTCACTTTTGAAGTTTATTTTTCCGGATCGACCCAAAGTGGGTGTGCTTTATGACCGTGAGTACAACCAAGCGTTGGTTGATGAGGCGATTCGCTATTCCAAGGAGTTGGGCATTACGCTCATCACCCGGGTGACCGATTCCAGAAACCCCAACCGCATACTCGATACCTTTGAAACTTTGTTGGATGAAGTCGATTTGATCTGGGTGATACCGGATCCAGGTATCCTGATGAACCGTGATCAGGTCGCCGACCTCTTTCAGATGGCAACAGAGTCATCCAAACCCATCGTTGCCTATAGTCGAGTCTTTATCCCTTTTGGCGCGAGTCTCATTCTCTCCCCTGATATTCCGACCACCGGGAGGCAAGCGGCTAACCTGACTCAGATGCTTTTGGCGGGTAGCAAGCCATCGGCGTCAGTCCTTCCGCCTGCAGGCTCTGACATCATCCTGAACATCTGCCAGTTAGAACGAATGAAAGTGGATTACAATCAGGATTCCTTAGACTCTGTCAGTCAATTAGTGCGCTGCGAGCAGAAATAAATGTCGCTCCTCGAACCCGGTCCAAATTCGGTCACGCCCCCTACCAGAAGACAGTTTCTGAGTTTCGGCATTAGAACCCGCATGTTGCTCATGATGATGGGGCTGCTCATCGGTGTCGTGGTCACCTTGAGTGGTATCGGGCTCAGTATTCAGGAAGATTCCCTGGAAGAGGAAACTGAGCGCAGAATCCAGTCGATGCGAAATCATCTGATCGAGAGCGGCCATGTGTTTGCTCAAATGATCCAGGCCGATGCTGAGAACGATGTCGCAGCCTATAACTTCTCACATCTCCGTCACACCTTGCTGGCCATCAATGAGTGGCAGGGCTATGCCATCCTCACGAATCGTGAAGGCGTTGTTTTCATTGACACACGACACCCGGAAAATGAACAGCGAAAGCTGGACGATGAAGCCAGTCAATTTGCGCTTGCTCAAACCGAAATCACTCATCGGGATTATGAGGATTACCTCGAATATATTTTGCCGATCCAATTTGGCCAAAGTGCTTGGGGTGTAATACGCCTCGGCTATTCTTTGGCACCTTTGAAACAGGCCATTCTTCAATCCAAAAATGAGATTGAATCGGCTAGGTCTCAGATGATTCTCTGGGATGTCGCCATCGTCGCGCTCTTTATCAGTATGGGGTCGATTATCGTTTATATCGTGGCCTCTAATTTCACCCGTCCGATTGTTCGATTGACAGAATCTGTGACGGAACTTGCGCGCGGTCATTATGATCGGGTGCAGGAGTTGCTGGGGCAGTACAAAACCGACCGGAATCACTTGAGGAGTCCCGATGAAATTGATCGTTTGACCTTCTCATTCATGCACATGGGCCGAGAAATCCAAAAATCTCATCGTGCATTGGAAGAATATAGTCAGACACTGGAAGAAAAAGTCGAAATCAAGTCGAATGAACTGCTTGAGGCTTACCAAAAGCAACGAGAACTCGAGGAGCGCGTGCTTCAGGAATCGCTCAAGCAGGCCAGAAACATTCAAATGAGTATGATGTCGACTCACTTTCCCCGAATTGCATCGGGTAGCTCAATTGATCTTTTTGCCCAAATTGAACCGGCGCGTGAAGTGGGTGGTGATTTTTATGATTTCTTTTTTTTAGACCCCAAAACCTTGCTGGTCACGATTGCAGATGTCTGCGATAAAGGCATGCCTGCTGCCCTGTTCATGGTGATGGTCAAAACGACCATTCGAGCGTTTGCTTATGAGTACCGATCTCCATCGGCCATTCTCAAAGCCGTTAATCCTGAGGTCTGCCGTGACAATCACGCCATGATGTTTGCAACCATCTTTCTTGCCATCATGGATCTAGAGACGGGCGTCGTGACTTATGCGAATGGGGGGCATAACGATCCCGTTTTCATGGGACGCGATGGCACAACACGTCTGATCAATGGGAAATCCAGTCTCGCGCTTGGGATTCTTGAGGAGACGGAATATGAAGATGAAACGCTCATCCTTGATCATCAGGAGGGCATTCTGTTCTATACCGATGGCGTTACGGAATCCATGAGTGCCGAACAAGAGTTGTATGGTGAAAGGCGCTTACTGGAGCTGCTGGAGGGCGATTTTGACCCTGATGCCAGTTCACTCTCCAACAAGGTTTTAACCGCTGTTCGAAAGCACGCGGAGGGTGCAGAACAGTCAGACGATATTACGATCCTCGCCCTAAGGCGCGTTTAGCCTCAACTCTTGAGACCGACACCTCGATGTAAGAGGATCAGGGCAAGGAGTCCAAGACCCAAGACGCAGCCCGAACAGACCTCCAAAGCGAGGACCACATCGATATCGCTAATCCCCAAGAAGCCATAGCGGAACGCATTCACCATGTGAAGGATGGGATTAAAAAGGGAGACCTTCTGCCAGAATCCTGGAAGCATGTCGATTGAATAGAAGACACCTCCAAGGTAGACCAATGGAGTCAGGATAAAGTTGGGGATGATGGAAATGTCATCGAAACTGTTCGCAAAGATCGCATTAATAAACCCCGCCAATGCAAACAAGGTTGCAGTCAGCAGGAATACCGCAATGACAACCCCTGGATGCAGAAACTGGATATTGGAAAAGAAGCTTCCAATGGCGACCACAGCGGATCCCACCGCTAAGCCTCTCGCAACCCCGCCCCCAACGTAGCCCGTCAGAATGACCCAGTTGGGTACCGGTGAAGTCAGTAATTCCTCAATATTGCGTTGAAACTTG
>CAYFOC010000088.1:0-7192 GCA_964344615.1 uncultured Methylococcus sp. | reverse complement strand
CGTCTCGATAAGCACGGTGATACCCGTGTTCATTGGTGGGCTTTGGGTCGTCTAGGTGCGAGAAAGCTCTGGCATGGATCGGCACACACGGTGATTCCTCCCGATGATGTAACGCCCTGGTTGGAGCGGATGCTGGCCGAAGATTTCAGAAAAAATGCTGATGCGGCGCTGTCTGTTGCCTTGATAGCGCGCCTGGTCGGTGATCGGGTGCTGGATGTCCCCGAGGAAATGCGTTCAAAAGTGATCAAGGCATTAACAGATGCCAAGCAGCCAGAGAGTTGGATTCATCTTGTCAACGAACTGTCGACCTTAAATCAGGCGGATGAGCAACGCGTTGTGGGTGAAGCTCTGCCACCGGGGCTAGAACTCATCGAGTAACGTATCATCAGAGTCTTGGCGCGAAAAAGGAGGGGGATTTTAATGAGTGAGAAAAAAGTTCTGGCGGGTATCTTGTCTGCATCACTAGTGGGCTGTACGACACTGACAGCATCCGTTCCGACGGTTTCGTCAGTCGCGAAGCCGGCTGACACGGTCGAAAGCGAATCGATAGAGTGCGCCAATCAGGTGAAATCCTATTCGGATGCAGCGACATCGCAACAGACGGGTAAAGGGCAGAAGCCGAGCGTAGATCTCTTGTTTTGGTGCAGCAAGGCTGCTGAGAAGGGAGACGCGCGCTCTCAATTGGTTCTGGCAGGACTCTATGAGCGTGGGATTGGGGTGACTGCAAGTCAAGCCGATGCGCTGAAGTGGTACAAGGCCGCAGCGACTCAGGGAAATCTTGAGGCACAGTTCAAGGTGGGGCAGATTTATGGTCGTGGGGAAGGCGTTGCACTCGATCGCAACGAAGCAACTCGCTGGTACTTGAAGGCCGCCGAGGGCGGGCATGTAGAGGCGGCCTACTACATGGGGTACCGTTATCAGCACGGTAAGGGTGCTACCCAGAACTTCCCGGAAGCGGTACGTTGGTATACGAAAGCGGCTGAGCAGGGCAATACCGATGCCATGCATGGACTCGGAACCTTATGCCTGAATGGTCAGGGTATTCCTCAAAATCAAGTCGAGGCCTACAAGTGGTTCAACCTAGCGGCTGTCTCTGGGAAGAAAGATTACACGCAGAGCCGTGATCGCCTGGCCAAGAAGCTGAGTTCTGCTCAATTGGCGGAGGGGCAAAAACTTTCTAGTGCGTGGGCCAACAAGCATGCGGGAAAGGCAGGGGCGAAAACTCCCTGATCAGGCTTCTATGAATTGCTGCGATTGCCCGAGCCAGCGCTCGAGAAGAATGGCAGCAACTTCGGGATGTTTGCTATCAAGCTCTGCCGCCTGTGCGTGTATCTGGTCGATCATGTCTCCATCTTCGGCCAGATCCGCAATCCTGAAGTTCAGCTGTCCTGTCTGACGGGTCCCGAGAAGCTCACCGGGTCCTCGAATCTCCATATCCTTTTCGGCGATGACGAACCCATCATCCGTTTCCCTGAGGATAGAGAGTCGTTCACGTGCAACTTTCCCCAATGGGGATTGATAGACCAGAACGCAGTGAGCGTCTCCAGGGCCTCTTCCGACCCGCCCGCGCAACTGGTGGAGTTGAGCAAGGCCAAGACGCTCGGCATTCTCGATGACCATGAGGCCGGCGTTGGGAACATCGACCCCTACCTCGATCACGGTGGTTGCAACCAGCAGGTCGATTTCCCCGGCCTTGAAGGCCAGCATGATGGCTTCTTTTTCCCGCGGTTTGAGACGTCCATGAACGAGTTCCACACGCAGGCTGGGAAGGGCTCCCTTGAGTGTGTTCGCGGCACTTTCTGCAGCCTCCGCTTGCAGGGCCTCTGACTCCTCGATCAGTGTGCATACCCAGTATGCCTGTCGACCTTGCCTGACCCAATCCTCAATTCGAGCCGTGATTTCCGGCTTTCGACTTTGAGGAAGCACAACTGTTTTGACGGGGGTGCGTCCGGGCGGCCGTTCATCGATGACAGACAGATCAAGATCCGCGTATCCCGTCATGGCCAATGTCCTTGGGATCGGTGTTGCGGTCATGATGATCTGGTGCGGCACCACGTCTTCTCGGACGCCTTTTTTGCGGAGAGCAAGTCTTTGATGGACGCCGAAACGGTGTTGCTCGTCGATGATGACCAGTCCGAGCTTCGAGAATTCGACGTCATCCTGAAACAGGGCATGTGTGCCAACTGCCATGCCAATCTTTCCCTCAGAAAGATCCTGCAGAACGTTCACGCGTTCCTCTCGACGCAATCGTCCTGAGATGAATGCCACCTTGACCCCGAGAGGTTCAAGCCAGTGTCGAAAGCTTCTGGCGTGCTGATCGGCAAGAAGATCGGTCGGGGCCATCATGGCAACCTGATGGCCAGAGGCCATGGCAGCGAGGGCCGCCAGGGCCGCAACGACCGTTTTGCCACATCCGACATCCCCCTGCACCAATCGCATCATCGGCGTTGTCTGGGAGAGATCCTTGAGAATTTCCTCGACCACCCGTTTCTGTGCCACGGTCAGGCTAAAGGGAAGGGAGCCGGTAAATCGATCATACGTCTTTCCGGGGAGGCTTAAAGCAGGTGCGCTTTGTGTCCGGATGCGTGAGCGGTGTCGGTGCAGACTTAAATGATGAGCAAGCAGTTCCTCGTAGGCGAGACGCCGTTTCGCTTGCTTCAGGATCTCACTCTCTGCGCCCTGTCCAGGCAGGGGACTGTGTAATGTCTTGAGCGCCATCTTGAGGGAGATGGTGAACGAGGAAGGCAGGTGAGGGCCCAGAACATCATCGATGTGGTCCAGAGCATCCAGTGCCTGATAGGCGAGTTGTCGCAAGGTTTTCTGATGGACGCCTTCGGTGATCGGGTATACCGGCGTGAGCCTATCTTGCTGGGCCCGTGGAGCCTCAGAATCCTTGAATTCATAATCGGGATGGCTGAGTTCGACGCCTTGGTAGCCGTAACGAACTTCGCCAAAACACCGAATTTCTCGTCCTGGTGTGAATTGGAGTTGCTGATGACGGGTGAAGTGGAAGAACCTCAGAGCAAGATGACCGGTCGCATCCTGAATGTGAACCAGGCACGTTGGCCGTCCCCCTGAACGCTGCTCTATGGAAAGAATTGTTCCTTCAACAAGAAAGGTTTCACCGGAGCGCAACTGAGCGATTGGTGTCAGACGCGTCCGATCCTCATAGCGAATGGGCAGGTGAAAAAGAAGATCCTGTACGGTGACAAGACCGATTCGCGCAAGCTTCTCAGCGATTTTGGCGCCGACACCTCTCAGTGTGGCGACGGGACGCTGATGGATCTCCGGGGGACTAGCCAGAATCTTAGCCGGGAGTTCAATCCGGCAGGACCAGAATGCCGTCCATTTCAACGACGGCTCCGCGAGGTAGCGCTGCGACTCCAATAGCCGCTCGTGCTGGGTACGGCTGATTGAAATAAGTGCTCATGATTTCATTCACTTTGGCAAAGTGCGCGAGATCCGTCAGAAAGACGTTCAGTTTAACGATGTCATCCATTGAGCCGCCCGAGGCTTCGGCAACCGCCTTGAGATTGTCAAAGACCCGATGGATCTGAGCTTCGATCGAATCTTCGACCAGGGTCATTGAGGCAGGGTCGAGCGGTATTTGCCCCGAAAGGTACACGGTCTTTCCGGACTGTATGGCTTGGGAGTAGGTGCCAATGGCAGCGGGAGCTAGGTCGGTATGAATGGCCTTTTTAGTCATGAGCGTGCTTTTTGCGGAGTTCGGATTTGACACGTGAAATCTTCAGGACGATCGATAGCTTCTTGAGCTCTTTCATAACCTGTGCCAAGTGGTTACGGTCCTTGACCATCAGGGTGATGTAATCGATTGAAAGCTGGCTGTCTTGGTTGACGATCTGAACGTTTTCAATATTGCCACGCATTTTTGAAATCGTTGCTGCAACCTTTGCGAGGGTGCCCACCTGGTTCATAAGTTCAATGCGGATGAGCGCCGGGAATTCGCCGCGTGCCTGCTTGTCCCACTGAACATCGATCCAGTTTCCATGGCGTTTCCGGAGTTCTTCGATGTTATTGCATTCTGTCAGATGAACCACGATGCCTTTTCCAGGATTGAAGAATCCGATGATGGGATCACCTGGAATGGGGCGGCAGCACTTGGCAAGGTTGACGACCATGCCCTCTGTCCCACGGATGATGAGAGGAGTCAGTGCCTCGGGTTTTTCCTGGGAGTCATTGAGCGTTTTTGGTGCGAGGTCGGCGAGTTGACGTGCGACCAGCATGGGGAGCCGATTCCCGAGTCCCAGATCTTCGAGCAAGGCGTCACGGTCAGAGACCTCGAGCCGCTTGAGCAGTTCTTGAAACTGTTGTTCCGGGATATCCGCGTATCGATAGCCCAGTCCTTCAAGTTCCTTCTCAAGAAGGCGCTCCCCAAGGGCGATGCCTTCCTGCATCTTGAAATTGCGGAGATGATTCCGAATCGCTGCACGCGCTTTGGCCGTTGAGACGAAACTGAGCCAAAGAGGGTTTGGCCGAGCCCAGGGTGCCGTAATGATTTCGACAGTTTGACCATTCTGAAGCACGGTCTGGAGCGGAGCCAGTTGTCGATCTACTCGGGCTGAAACGCAGGTGTTTCCGACATGCGTGTGCACTGCATAAGCAAAGTCAACGACCGTAGCATTGCGAGGCAACTTGATGATCTGTCCTCGAGGCGTGAACACATAGACTTCCCGTTGGAACAGATCGACCTTGAGGTTATCAAGAAACTCCAGCGAGTCCCCCGCGCTTTGCTGGATTTCCAACAGATCCTGAAGCCACTCATGAGCTCGGGCTTGGCTAGGCGCGACGATGTCCTTGTCATCTCCCTTGTACAGCCAGTGAGCGGCGATGCCAGCTTCGGACAGATGGTGCATGGCACGAGTCCGGATCTGGATTTCGATGGGCTGTCCAAAAGGACCGGCCAGAACAGTATGGAGCGACTGGTAGCCATTCGCCTTGGGTACGGCTATGTAGTCTTTGAATTTTCCTGGAACCGGCTTGTAGAGGTTGTGAACCACGCCAAGTGCGCGGTAGCAGTCATCAATGGTTTCACCCACAATTCTGAAGCCGTAGACGTCGAACACTTCAGCAAAGGGTCGACGTTTTCGCACCATTTTTTGGTAGATGCTGAAAAGGTGTTTTTCCCGTCCAATGACGTCGAAATGACCGAGCCCAGCGTCTTCCAGTCGCTTCTTGATGGAGGTTTCAATGCTGGTGACGACTTCCTTGCGATTACCGCGGGCTTTCTTGACAGACTGAGCCAGTACCTTGGCCCGATAGGGATGCATGGCTGCAAAGCCGAGGTCTTCCAACTCCAGTCGGAGTTGATTCATGCCTAGTCGGTTTGCAATTGGCGCGTAGATGTCGAGGGTTTCAGCGGCGATGCGACGGCGTTTATGGGCAGCCATCGTATCCAGAGTTCGCATGTTGTGCAGACGGTCTGCCAGCTTGACCATGATCACGCGAAGATCCTTGACCATCGCAAGGAACATCTTTCTGACATTCTGGGCTTGCGCTTCTGCCCTGGATTTGCTGTCAATGCGACCCAGTTTTGTGACGCCGTCGACGAGTTCCGCGACCTCATCACCGAACTGTGCGGCGAGTTCTTCTTTGCTGACCTCCGTATCCTCGACCACGTCGTGCATGATGGCGGCCATGATTCCGCGCATGTCCATGCGCATTTCCGAAAGAATCAGGGCAACGGAGAGCGGATGGCAGATGTAGGGCTCCCCGGTGAGACGGGTTTGCCCCTCGTGGGCTTCTCTGGCGAGATCGTAGGCTCTGACGACTTCGGCGACCTGTGCAGGCTCCAGGTAAGTGGAAAGAGCCGTACACAGTCGCCGGATCAGTTTTTCCTGAGGTTGCTCAATAACCTCTCGAGCCGCGAGCATGTCTAGAAAATTCCATCTTGCGGTTTCACTCGGAGGCTCTCAGGTCGATCAGTCGAAGTCCTCGTCGTCGAGGTCACTGTTCGGTGTGGCAATGAGCGGACGAGAAATCGTGAAACGATCCTGCTTGACCGGCACACTCAGGTAATCACGGGTGATGTCACCGGCCGCAATTTCACGAAGTGCGACAACGGTCGGCTTGTCGTTTTCCCATTGGACTTTCGAGTCTTCCGGGTGAATGGTGAGCTGGCGCGCGCGTTTTGCGGCAACGAGCACGAGCTGGAAACGGTTATCGACATTGTCGAGACAATCTTCGACGGTCACTCTGGCCATGGCTATCAAACTCTCAATATCTTTGAACTATGCCTTCGGGTTGTACCCGATACGGCGTGATTTGTCTAGAAAGAAGGAAGGCAACCCGAGGAAATTCGGATTGCCTTCCTTCGATGGGGGTACTTAAGCCTTGCGGGTTTCGAGCATCGCAACCGCGGGAAGCTTCTTGCCTTCAAGGAACTCAAGGAATGCGCCGCCACCCGTTGAGGTGTAGGAGACGTCATCTTCAATCCCATATTTTTCGATCGCAGCCAGGGTATCCCCGCCTCCGGCAATTGAGAAACCTTTGCCGGTTGCGACGGCCTTAGCCACTTCCTGAGTGCCATGGCTGAACTGCTCGATTTCAAAGACACCGACAGGACCGTTCCAAACGATGGTGCCAGCAGCCTTGATGATGTCGGCGTAACGCGCTGCGGTTTCAGGTCCGATATCGAGAATCAGATCATCATCAGCAACGTCCTCAACTTTCTTGACGGTTGCTGCAGCCGATTCGGAAAATTCCTTCGCGGTGACAACGTCAGTCGGTACCGGGATTTCGCCGCCACGTGACTTGGCCTTTTCCATCAGTCTCTGGGCTTCGGGAATCAGATCTGCTTCATAAAGCGATTTGCCGACCTTGAAGCCAGAAGCTGCAATGAAGGTGTTTGCGATGCCGCCACCCACGATCAGCTGATCGCAGAGTTCTGAAAGGGACTCGAGGACTTCAAGCTTGCCGGAGACCTTAGAGCCACCCACGATGGCAAGAAGGGGACGTGCGGGGCTTTTCAATGCTTTGCCCAGAGCGTCGAGCTCTGCAGCGAGCAGAAGACCTGCGCATGCGGTCGGTGCATGAACGCCGACGCCGTGTGTCGATGCTTCAGCGCGGTGAGCGGTTCCAAAGGCATCCATCACGTAAACGTCACAAAGACCAGCCATACGCTTCGCCAGATCTTCGTTGTCCTTCTTTTCACCCTTGTTGAAGCGGACGTTTT
>CAYFOC010000087.1:0-7402 GCA_964344615.1 uncultured Methylococcus sp. | reverse complement strand
TGATTGAACATTTTATGCTCCAGTTCAAAAATGAACATGGACTTCCAAGGGCTAAGCTGAGTAAAACGGCACTTAACCGATTGTTACACTACAGCTGGCCAGGGAACGTGCGTGAGCTCAGAAATGTCTGTGAGCGCCTATGTGTTCTGCATCTTGATCACATCATTGAAGAGCACCATTTACCGCCTGAGGTGTTGGGTCGTCGAATGTCCGAGACTCCTGAAATCGCTTTACCTGAAGAAGGGATCAATCTCGAACATGTTGAAATTGACTTAATTCGTCAAGCATTGGCACGAACAGCAAACAATCGAACACAAGCAGCAAAATTACTGGGCATCTCACGAGACACACTGTTGTATCGAATGCAAAAACATGGGCTTCGCTAGAACGTTCATGAGAACTGAGGCATATCCCACAGTTTTTCAGTCATTTCCCTTAGATCAAGATAGCGGTCACAACGAAGCCTGAGATCCATCCCTCTAATTTTATTGAGATTAATGGCACTGGCATAGAGATTGGTATGTACTAAATGAGACCACTCACAATTCTCGAAAATTCTTAAAGAGGATGTACACCATGGCTGTAGAAAATGCACTCACCACCACTGCACAAACCGTAACAACCGGCAATCTGTTAATCGGTACGGGTCTGGCATTCGCCTCAATGATCCTTCTTCCAGCAGCAGCGACACACTTGGGTATCAGCGCGACTTTGACTGGGGCTTTACGGATCGCCCTCATGCGCGCTTCAAGTCGGACTACACGCCGCAAAAATGCTGGGGGTGATGATGTCAGCGTGGAAATGAGCTGCCATTAATTCCAAATCATCATTGGACAAGCGGGTTTTAAGGGCGATAATGAAGGCTAGATGAGATGCCTATGACCCAGACCGAACTCACTTGTGCACTTTGTAATTTGCCGGTGCTTGTACACGATTTTCGTTTATGGAAGCGGTCTGGTGAGACAGTCGATTTTTGCTGCGATGCCTGCATGGGCGTTTATCAAATGCTCCATGAGTCGGAACTAAAGGACGAGCCAAAATCCCCACCTAAACCGGAACCCAGGAAATAACAATGGCACATGTCCACGGTGCAGCAGCACATTCCAAAGTCATTCATCAAGCCGCTCGAGCCGCACATGCAGGTCATACGATGAACCATGCTGCCCATAAGGCCATGGCAGCGGGTACCGTTGCTGCGGCGGCTTCTACCCATACGGGTCGTGGCTTTCTCGCCAAGTTGGCCAGCCATCCTCTTATCGTCTTTAGTGCGGGGCTCGTTGTGGGCTACTACGCGCACAAATACCGCAAAGAAATCATTGAGTCTGCCCAACAGGCCAGCGAGATCGGGAAAGATTTCGTCCTACAACAAAAGGAGAATCTGGAAGATCTCGTCACCGGAACAGGGGCCAAGGAAAAATAAACTTCGTTTCCGTAAGCTCAGTCCATAACCAGCGAGGTTTTCTCCATCATGACGATCCTGTCGAGCATTATCCTGAGACACCGAGAACCGGGTTACCTTCGTTTCAGCCTCCCCGCTGAGTGGATCACTCCGGAGCATGCCGAGTCACTCAAAACTGCCTTAACGTCTGAGGAAGGTATCTACAGCGTCAGGATCTATCTGGCTCAAGGAAAAATCGCTATTCGATATCTTAATGTCCTTCTTGAGGAATCACGGGTTCTCACGCTGCTCTCCTCGATTTTGAAGCGCGTAATCCTTCCCAAAAAGAGCACTTCAGGTCGTCACTCAAAATCATTGACCTCCCCCGTCCTGTCCTCTAATTTGCCCGCGCGCACTCAAGAGGTCCCATCTTTCTCCGTCTGGATTCGGGACAAAATCACCGAAATCAAGGAAACGATCCAAGCCATCAAAATCCTAGGATCGCGTGGCCTTAAAAGCATGGGGGAGCGCTTTTCAATGCGGCCCCGTTGGGCCAAGGAATTCATGAATGACCTTCTGATGCTCTTCTTGATTAAGCTACATTGGGAGCACCTGGTCTATGAATGGTTACCCAGGCCTTGGGCCCATCGCTACGAATGGGCGGCAACGATTTACCTGATCTACCTCTCCGTGCAGTCTAAAACTGCCGCAGTGGCCTAAGACATCTGGATGACGTATGGGTGAGGTCAAACCCAAGCCACCCCTTATCAAGGTTGCCCATGCCATTCGTCGGCGTGTCAGACTCGTCATCCCTACGCTCAAGGATGATGTTGAGCGATTGATTACGCTTGAAATCCTTTTAAGGAAGCGGCCTTCCGTACGTTCGGTTCGAGTCACTCCCTCGATTGGCTCTGTCGTGATCGACTACGCCCCCGAGCAAATGGATCAGACCGCATTGCTCCAGCTAGTGGAAGTCCTGATCCCCAACTTGGGAACCGCCAGTCCTCAGCATGAAAAACTCGACATTGTCCCTGTAGATGGAAGCCCAAGAGACTACACTTTCGCGGTAGAAGGGATGAGTTGTGCCTCTTGTGCCCTTTTCATCGAAATGCGCCTAAGAAGGGATCCCCGCGTCCACAACATCCGCATCAACCTCGCCTCACAGACTGGAGAAATCAGAGGAGTCCTTGAGCAAGATGAAGTCTACGGATTGATTCAGCGTCTGGGTTATCACGCCTTCCCGATGGATACAGTGACTCAACGCAAAATGCTCATGGCGCGAGAGGAGGCAAAACTCAAAGAAGCCCGTAACAGAGCGCTCTGGGCGATTCTTCTGAGCGCACCCGTCACTTTGATTGCGATGGCTGAGTGGCAGGGTGCTTTCTGGCGATGGATTCAGTTCGTGCTCACTACTCCGATTGTAGTCTGGTCTGGAAAGCCCTTTATCGATAAGGCGGTAAAACTCGCTCGGCAACGCTCTGCCAATATGGACAGCTTGATCGTAATGGGCGTTGGATCTGCGTATCTCTATTCCACCGCAGCACTCTTCCTAAGGCGGCCTTACCTGTATTTTGATGCCGCAGCGGGAATCATCTGCTTTGTCCTCATGGGACGCTACATGGAAGAAAAGGCTAAAGGTCGTGCTCATGCTGCAATCCATCGACTGCTTGACCTTCAGCCAGCGAGTGCAACAAAGATCATGGGCTCAACACTTGAGACAGTGAGTGTTGATGATTTGAGAATTGGGGACAAGATCCTCATCAGACCCGGCGAGAAAATTCCAACTGATGGTTTGGTCATCCATGGCCTTTCCACAGTCGATGAATCCATGCTGACGGGAGAAAGCCTTCCCGTGATAAAGACCTTGGGGCAATCCGTTGTCGGGGGCTGTATTAACGGCACCGGCACCCTAGAAGTCGAGGTCACGGCTGTCGGGGGGCAAACGGTTCTGGCAGGCATTATTCATATGGTCGACCAGGCCCAGTCTTCTAAACTCCCCATTCAGAAAACTGTTGACCGAATATCGTCGGTCTTCGTGCCCTCCGTCGTAGTCATCAGCGGGCTCACCTTCACGGGCTGGCTCCTGGCGGGTGCTGGTTTCACAACGGCCTTCGCTACCGGCATCACCGTTCTCCTCATTGCCTGCCCTTGTGCGTTAGGACTCGCAACGCCCGCCGCCATCATGGTAGGAACGGGGCAGGCCGCACAAAGAGGGATTTACATCCGCAATGGTGAAAGCCTTGAAACGGCAACTCATCTTACGACGCTGGTCTTTGACAAAACAGGGACACTGACAGAGGGCCAGCCTTATGTGACCGATTTCGTTAATTTTTCCAATTGGGCAGATGATGAGGTTCTTGAATGGATCGCCTCAATTGAACAGCATTCCGAGCATTTCATGGCTAAGGCTATTGTTGAATATGCTCAGTCACGCGAACTTTCCTTGACCCTTCAACCTCAATCCTTTGAGGCCACTCCAGGGAAAGGACTCACTGCCGATCTTAATGGACATCAATTTCTTATTGGAAATGAACTCTGGATGAAGGCTTCCGGCGTTCTACTTGGCAATACTCAGCAGACCCTAGCCCAAATCAATGAGAAAGGAAAAACACCGGTCTTCGTGGCAATTGATGGTCTTATCGCCGTACTGATCGGGATTGCTGACCAGCCCAGACCTCATGCGCGCAACGCCATCACACGTCTCAAAGAACTGGGTATTCGAACCCTAATGGTTACGGGGGACACTCAGGCCGCAGCTGACTATATTGGTGGGCTTGTAGGCATTGATGAAATTGTTGCACACGCAACGCCTGATCAAAAACTGCACATCATCAATCAGTTAAAAGAGGAAGATCAACGCGTTGGGATGATAGGTGACGGCATTAACGACGCCCCTGCTCTGGCAGCCGCTGATGTCGGCTTTGCCATTGGTACCGGTACCGACGTCGCTATTGAAACCGCAGACCTCACCTTACTCAATGGTGACATTGAAAAAGTGGCTGATGCATTAGAAATCAGCAGTGCGACACTCAAAATTATTCGACAGAATCTGATCTGGGCCTTTGGCTACAACGTACTGGCAATACCCATTGCCTCAATGGGGCGACTCAACCCCATGATCGCCTCACTCGCCATGGCCATGAGCTCGGTTTCTGTTGTCCTTAATTCTCTTCGCCTTCAAAAGCGCTGAGAGAAACGTCAGAGTGGTGTGAGTGTCCCTTGGGACACGAGGTCTTCCAATCGTTGCGTCAGCTTTCGATCATTGTGATCGAGCACGTCATAAAGTTCACGCAGCCTGGCACGTCTTCTTGAGATTTCAACTGCCACCCACGCAGTCGCGAGGAGACCGGCGATACCCGCCACAATATCCGTGATGTTCTGATTCATCTTTTTCTCCAAAAACAACAAAACCAGTATACCTCGGTAAATTAGCATGTCATCCTTCAGTTATTGATTCGTTCTTTACGTCACTGACCCCCGAGGAGCTACAAGATGTCATTGAATTGGCTGCTTTTGTTTATCCCCATCTCTTTTGCACTGGATCACTGGCACTTTAACCCCATCATCGTCTTTTTTAGTACGGCTTTAGCCGTCGTTCCACTTGCGAAGCTGATGGAGGAGGCAACCGAAAATTTATCCGCTTATATGGGACCGACTTATGGAGGTCTACTTAACGCGACCATGGGTAATGCTCCTGAGCTTATCATCGGCGTAAGCGCGCTTAACCATGGGCTTATCGATGTATTGAAAGGATCAATCGCAGGATCCATTTTCGGAACGCTTCTCTTCGGACTCGGCGTCACCATGATCGCGGGTGGAATACGAGGAAAAATCCTGCCATTCGATACGGCTATGGTCTCCATGAATAACGGATTACTCTCCGTCACTGGGTTCGCGCTGATCATTCCTGCTGTTTTTAAATTTACCAATAAAATAGAGCAGGAAATCAGTATTCATATTTCATGGCTGATGCTGATCATGTACCTTTTCAGCCTTATTTTCACCGTAAGAAACCAACATGAACCTATTGGGACCAAGGGCGTAGAAACTGCACTTCACGATATACACAAGGAAGAACCCGCTGTAGAACCCCACATCCCCAGTTGGAGCCTCTCTCGCTCAACTCTAGTGCTTGCCCTTGTAACCACAACGCTGGCTTTTGTGAGTGATTTGTTGACTTCATCCTTGGCTCCAGCCGCGGATCTTATGCAACTGAGCCCCACTTTCGCGGGCGTGTTTCTCTTGGCCATGGTCGGTAATATTCCCCAATACATCAACTCCGCTTCATTTGCCTACAAAGAGCGCTTAACGTTGGCCTTTTCCGTCAATCTTGGCGCGACCAGTCAGCTCGCCTTGCTGGTGGCGCCCCTCCTCGTCATCATCGGGCAACAGATGGGGCTCCCGATGAATCTGTCATTTTCACCCTTTGAGCTCCTTGGAATCGTCTTATCCATTATGATTTCGCGACATTTGCTTCATGACAACCGTGCGACTTGGCTAGAGGGCGTCATGCTGGTTGCGGTTTATGGCATGTTGGGGATTGGTTTTTACTATATCCCTAGTTAAACGGGAGCCCAAATCTGATCCGACGAAAAGCAAGGATTAAAGATCGTGTGGGTGACCCCTGCCCGGCCAACTGTGATAATCAGCCGCAGAGCGTGTGACGCTAAGGTTCAACAATAAAGCCAAGCTAGATCTGTGCAGGGCCACCCACCCCGATATTCAGGTCAACAAGCAGCAACAATGAAGTACCTGTGCCACTCGGATGGCACAACAGAGAAATCACACGACGGTCACATGCGAACTGGCGGAATCGCAGTACGAGGACTTTGCAACACGATCATTCAGCTCTATGACCAAAGAGACCCCATAAAACTTACTGAGGGCTGGATTCAGGATCTTCGTGCAGATGTTTGACCAGAGAGACATGGTTTTGTGAACCTTTTCGTTCATAAGCAAATTCGTCCATAAATTCACGGACAAAATGTATTCCAAGGCCACCGATCTCCCGGTCTTCAATGGAAAGCGAAAAGTCAGGTTGGGGTTGAGAAAAGGGATTGAATGGAATGCCGTCATCTTCAATGTCAATATGAATAAGCGCACCCCGAGCCTGAAGGTGGACTCGAATGCACCCTGCCCCACCCTCGGGATAGCCATAACTCATGGCATTAAGCACCAACTCCTCCAGCACTAAGTCAATTTGCATGGTAATAGGCTCTGACCAACCCTGTTCGCTGGCATACTTTCGTATTTCTGAGGCTAATGCCATTAAGTTGACATCCACAGCATCGAACTCCATGTGGAGACCGTTACTGTGTTTGTGCGTAATCACAAAATTTTGTGATGGAACTTGGGACAAGGCGTCACTCATAACTGAAGCATGAAACGGAATGAGAAAACCTACTGAAAGCTCAAGCCAGCATTGCAGGCAACTCAACCTCAACCATTATCGCAGCATATGCTTTTTGAAGTTAACATCCTACTCAAGTTTTTTCTCTCATGTGCCTAAGAGCCTGAACCAACTTCTGGTAGAGTGACTCCCGTTATGACAGTGAAACCAAAACGTTTGACACCCACCCGCAAAACCGAACAGGCCCCAATGACTCCCATGGTCCGTAGTTCGCCTTTTTTGCGTGGACTGATGAAACCCTTCAAGCAAAATCAACCGAATCCACCTCCTTTGGATCCGGAGGTTGAAGCCCATCTCACTCAGATTTCTGAACTGCCGAGAGACGTCGGCTGGATGTTACTGATCTCTGGCCTTTTGAGTGAGGTCGCCCCCCTCATTCCGCCTTTCTGGATTTTAGGTATTTTGATCCTCTGGCCCGATCTGGGTTCTCCGGCAGGTAGAGTCTTGCATCGAAAATGTCCTAGACTGTTCAGGGGTACTGTTGATATGGTTAACCGGTACGCTAAGGACCTGGAAAAACGCTATCCACGGAATGAGGACGAAAAAGCGTAATCCTTACTAATCTTCACTCTAGCAACTAGGTACTCATATGGCTGATAAGAAACCACCCGCCC
>CAYFOC010000086.1:0-7421 GCA_964344615.1 uncultured Methylococcus sp. | reverse complement strand
TCCCTTATTGCCTCATGCGCTTTCTGACGCTGTTTCTTGCTCTTTCATGGATGCTGCCCGGCTGCCTTGCGACGTCGAAGCTCGGGCAAACGCTGCGGCCGGCCCAGGACGATTCGCTGGCTACACCGAGTAGTGCCGGCGTGACCGAGCCGAATGTCGATGCGGCGGTTTCCAGTCTCGCGGCACGATCCAGCCATCGCATTGCATTGGTGATCGGAAACAAGGATTACGCCCAGGCGCCCCTTAAGAATCCGATCCATGATGCCTCCGATATCCGGACAGCCCTTGAAGCCGTCGGTTTTGACGTCATCTATCGCGAAAATGCCGACATCACGACCATGAATCAGGCCGTTCGTGAATTTCGTTCAAGGATTCAGGAAGGGGGCGTGGCCATGGTGTATTACTCCGGCCATGGGGCGCAGGCCGACGGCATCAACTATCTGGTCCCGGTCGGAGCGGATATCCAGAGTACCGGGGAGCTCAAGGCTCGGGGCTATGATGCGGATATTCTGGTTTCTGAAATGACCGAGGCCAAGAGTGACGTCAATATTCTGGTCCTGGATGCATGCCGCAATAATCCGTTTCTCTCTCATCGGGGATCTTCCGGGGGGCTTGCGACCATGACGGCCTCCAAGGGGACCATCATTGCCTTTGCGACCTCTCCAGGGAGCGTCGCGGATGACAATGGACGGGCACAGAACGGTCTCTATACCTATTACCTCAAAAGCTACATCACCCGGAAGGGGATGAAGATCGAGGATGTCTTCAAACGGGTGAGGGCCGATGTGCTCAAGGCCAACCCCCGTCAGATTCCCTGGGAAAGTTCATCGCTGATTGGCGATTTCTGTCTGGCCGGCTGTGAGGAAACGTCCGCAGCAGCTCCCCAAGGCGATAGCAAGCCGGAAGCCCCCAAGGTCAGCCCAGCGCCTCCCAAGACGGTCGACACAGGATCGAGTTCCACAGTCACTTCCCTTGATCTTCAGCGAGGCCGATGCTTCATTGGAACGGATGGCAGCTATCAATGCGTCTCCTCATCGCGTTGGGAAACCCTGGGGCGTCCCAATCTGAACTTCGCAGCCGATCTTCGAAGTGAAGCCAATGAGATCCTCTACTGCGCAACGCTCCCAGGGGAAAATGCCGATGACAATCGGTGCATGTCGAAGGAGGAGGCCGTCAAGGCGCTCAAACGCTGCGTTCCAAGCGGAGAGACGGCATGGACCTGTCACAGCGTGGAGTATTGGCTCAAGAGCATTCTCGACTCGAACCTTTCAGGCACCATGGCGACTCAAGGCTATAGTAATGAACCCTTCGACAAGCCGGATCTATACGAGTGTACGCATGAAGGTCAGGAGTCCCTGATCTGTCTCAAGCGTCCTGCCGTGGGCGTTGCGCCACCGCCGTAATCAAAGATCGGAAGCCGACCGCATGCTGGCTTTCCAGGCCTTGAAGAAGTACTGAAGACCTCGCCCGTAACGTTGATCGCCGGCATCGGCTCTGACCGCCTTGATGTAGTAACCGAGAGGTCCGTACATCTCATAGGCGCGCTTCCCAAAGAAACGAATCGCAATCTCCTTGTCGCAAAGTCGTGATTCGATGCAGAGATAAATCTCTTCATAGATGTCGACCACCGAGTCGATGTCGATCTTCTCGTTCTGGATCATTCCCGTGACATAGCGGGTGGCTGGCTGGTCTCCCTGCTCAATGGCGTGGGTCAGCTCAGTCTCATGTTTCTTGAGACTTTCTTCGAACTTCTTGATCGGAACGACGTAGCGCGGCAGGTCAAAGCGCTCCCGATATTTGAGGGTTTCCTTGGCGCGCTCTGAATGCGCGCTCTGAAGGTAGGTGTGTAGCGCGATATACCCCCCAATCAGCGATGCGAGAATGGAGATCCATCCCACGATGACGCGGGAGACCTTGTCGAACTGATCAAGATCAAAGGCCATGGACGTCCTATTCGCTGCAGTGAGGCGGCGGATCTTTCTTCATGCAGAAATCAGGGGCGCGATGAACCGTAAGGCCCTTGCTGGTCGATTCGCCGGTGGCCTGTGATTCTGTCACGGCTTTAGGAGCCTCTGGCTCCTGAACCTTCTGGGTATCGGTCGTGACCGGAGCAGCTGTTGAATGATGTGCATCGTGCGGCGAAGCCGGGATCGTTTCGGCGTCCTGTGCGAGCGCTGCGGCGCTGCTGATGCCAGCCATCAGGCAACATGCAAAAAGCGTGGATTTCATATCAATTCCTCGGGTGCAGGTGTTTTGATTGTGACGCAAGAAGTTTAGCGGTGAATGATTTCGATCTTCAACGTCCTTGGAGCCATCTCCAAGAACGGGATTGCACAAAAGGATATGGGTTGATCGATTCTATCTATCAAGCTTCCATCGGTCAGGAATGGTCCGGCATATCTGATTTTTGATGTCTTGATTCCCAGTGACTGATGACGGCCGTTGCAAGGCTGTTGCCCAAAACATTGGTGGCGCTTCGGCCCATGTCGAGGATCTGGTCAATCCCTAACAGCAGCAGCAATCCGGCTTCTGGAATATGGAAGAGTTCCAGGGTGCCAGAAATGACGATGAGAGAGGCTCTCGGGACGCCGGCGACCCCCTTGCTGGTGAAAAGCAGTACCAACAGCATCAGGAACTGATCTGAAAGGGGCATTTCAATGCCGTAGGCCTGGGCGATGAAAAGCACCGCAAATGTCATGTACATCATGCTGCCATCGAGGTTGAACGAATACCCCAAGGGCAGCACCAGTCCTGATATTTGTTCTGAGCAACCAAACCGACCCAGTTGGCGAAGCAGGAGAGGGTAGGCCGCTTCACTGCTGGCTGTGCCAAAGGCCACCAGCATCGGCTCCCTGATATGACGAATCAGCGATCCTGTCCTTGCACCCAGAAAGAAATAGCCCACCAGGGCCAAAACACCCCAGAGCAACATCAGGGCAAGGTAGAACTCGCAGAGAAAAAGGCCGTAGGTCAGGATGACGCCGAGACCTTGACGTGCAATGACGGCTGCCATGGCGGCGAATACGGCGAGGGGCGCAAACTTCATCACGTAGCTCGTGATCTTGAGCATGATGTGACTCAGGGAATCGAGCGCCGAGACGACGGGTTTGGCAAGTGATCCTAGATGCGCGCAGGCAATCCCGAAAAAGGTCGAGAAGACCACGATCTCGAGAATCTCATTCTGCGCCATCGCTTCAACGATGCTTCTGGGCACGAGGTGCGCCACAAAGGAGGAGAGGGTAAGCGAGGCCTTCTCAAGACCCGTTTGGCTTCCTGCCGGTGGCAGGGGCAACTTGAGGCCTTTGCCGGGGGCCAGAAGATTGACCAGCGCCATACCCAGTAGAAGGCTGGTGATGGAGGCTGAGAGGAACCATCCGATGGCCTTGCCACCAATTCGCCCCAACGTGTTCCCGTCCCCGATATGCGCCATGCCGACGACGAGCGTTGCAAAGACCAAGGGTGCAATGATCATTTTGACCATGCGCATAAAGACCTCGGTAATGGCGCCCAGGAGGCTGATCACCGTATCGATGTGTTCGGGAGGAAGGAGGCTGAATGCCTGATGAAGCAGGCCGCCGACGGCGATGCCGAGTACGAGGCCGAAGATGACCTGAACGGTCTGTCGATTGGGCGATGTCTGATGATCGCGCTGTGCATCTGAACCCAAGGTCCGCTCCTATTGGAAAAGAATCTGCCAATAGGATGCGGGCTTAGGTCGCAATGAGCAACCGGAAGGTCAGCTAAAGAGAGACTTGATGTGCGTGATGGCGCTTTTCATCGCGGAGGATGCAGTGTTGAGCTGCTGTTCCGCTTTGTCTTCGAGGGTCTCCCAGACATCGTCTGATGATTCCACCCACTCTTCAAGCTTGGCTTCCGTCGCATCGTAATACTGCTTCAGGGCATCCAGTGCGTTCTCGCATTGCCCCTTGATGTCATCGGCGGCTGACTCTGTCTTGTCTTCGAGGTCGGCGATCTCTGCCTTCCACTGTTCAAGCTGTTGCGTCAGTCTTTCGATGTAGATGTCCTTTTCATCCAGCATGGGTTATCCCCGTGATGACGATGCGACGAGAGGGTCGAATGCTTAGAAGCGACGACCTGGACCTGGACGGCCACGGCCACCGCCGAATGAACCGGATTCTTCGCGCGGACGTGCTTCAGAAACGTTCAGGGCGCGTCCTTCGATGTCCTTGCCATTCAGGGCGCTGATAGCAGCGTTTGCTTCGCTGTCAGATTCCATTTCGACAAAGCCGAAACCCTTGGAACGGCCGGTTTCACGGTCCATGATGATGCGTGCGGAATTGACAGCGCCAAAAGCTGCGAACAGATCGTTGAGCTGCTGGTTGTCGACGGCGTAGCTGATGTTGCTGACGTAAAGGTTTTTCATGATTTCACTCAAAGTGGGGGTAACTGACTATCGGGGGCCCTGAGGCGATCTCGACAAAGATTCGGATTAACGACGACCGCCGCGTCCTCGCGGCTTTTCTTCGCTGACACGCAGGCTGTTGCCCTTGAAGGTCTTGCCGTTGAGGCCGGCAATTGCGGCGCGGGCTTCGTGGCCTTCCATTTCGATGAACCCGAAACCACGGCAACGTCCGCTGAAGATGTCACGGGTCAGGTCGTAATTGAAGACGCGTCCAAATTCAGCAAACAGCTCGGTGAATTCCTTTTCATTGGTATCGCTCGGGAGATTCCCGACGTGCAATCTGATCATTCTTATCTCTTGAAGGCGTTCTTTGTCCCCGGCGGGCAAGTGATCATCGTATCGCTTTGGGCGATGCGAGACTGCAATCCTTTTGGATGGGTTGCGCGCGGGTTCGTGAGGGTCACAACACGAACATGGACGAGGTGGCTCAAAGCAGCGATTCCAGTACGATCAGAGTGACGACTTCCGAAAGTACCCTTGGCGGTCTCGGGGGTTAGCCGATAAAAATGAACGCGGTAGGAGGGGACTAGCTGTGACGGGCGTGATGGCGTTTATGGCGCCTTCCACAATACGCCCATCTTACGCATTAAATGTGATAAAGGCTATTAGCTTCGTTCGAAGATTGAAAAAATCTCAATTTCTTCGTGAGGAAATGGATTGTCAACTTGACAAACGTCATTTGGCATTCGTTTTTGGGGCCGTTTTTCAACAGCCTGCGCTAACTCACTGATTTACGGTCAATCCGGCACGACAAATCATGGGGTTACAAAACACTCCTTGATAATCAAAGGGTTACGGGGGTGGTACAAATGGAAGCCAATCTGGCAGAGCCCCTGTCGGGTGGGCCTCTTCACAACGTTCTCCACAAAGTTATCCACAGAATCTGGGGATAACTACCTCGGTTTCAAAAGGGCATCCAGTCGTACGATTTCGGATCCCCCCTGGCCCTTGACAGGCGGTTGGGCGGTTCGATCAGATCTTGAAGCGCATGTTCAGCTCCACCACGTGCTCGTATGGGATTTCGAAGAAGTCGTAGGCTTCGGCCGAATTCTTCAGCAAGAACGCATAGAACTTTTCCCGCCAAGGAACCATGCCAGGAAGATCGCTGGGTATCGGTTGCAGCCGACTGACGTAATAAGTCGTTTGCTCAAGATCAATGGGGACTTCATGCCGATCCCTCAGCCTTCGGACGATGGACGGAATGATGGGGTACTCCATGTAGCCATAGCGGGCTCGGACGTGAAAAACGCCATCTCCGATCGGGGTCACCTGCATGCGATTTTCAGGGAGGGCTCGCGGGTGAACGGAGGCATCAATGGTCAGAATGACCAGCGTTTGATGAATGGCCCGGTAATGTCGCAGGTTAAGGACCAGAGCATTGGGGACTTCTTCTTCGGGGTCAGCCAGATAAACGGCCGTCCCCGGAACGCGAATGATGTCTTTTAGGAGTGCCTTTTGAATGAAGGACGCCAAATCGTTGGATACGTGTGGGGCAATGCGGTGATAAACGAGGGTTTGTCCCTTCATCCACGTCGACATGACCAGATAGAAGCCGACGCCGATCATCACCGGGAGCCAACCCCCATCGAAAAATTTACAGAAATTGGCGCCCAGGAACAGAAAGTCAACCAGTGCGAAGGCCAGCGACAGTGGGACGAGGGCCATGGTCGGCCAATTCCAGTTCACCTTGGCGACGATGGTGAAAAGGATCGTTGTCATCAGCATGGTGCCGGTAATGGCAATCCCATAGGCGGAGGCGAGATTGGTGGAACATTGAAAACCGACCACCAGCAGTATCACGCCCACCAGAAGCAGATGGTTGACGACGGGTAGATAGATTTGTCCACGGTTCCTTCTCGACGTATGGATCACCTGCATGCGGGGGAGAAACCCGAGCTGCAGGGCCTGTTGCGTCAGTGAGAAAGCACCCGTGATGACGGCCTGGGAGGCAATGACGGTCGCAATGGTGGCCAGCGTGATGACATAGGGAAGGCTTTCCTTCGGGAACATCATGAAGAAGGGGTTCTTCACTGCTTCCGGATGGGCAATCACATGGGCGCCCTGACCAAAATAATTCAGGATCAGTGCCGGAAACACGAGGTAATACCAAGTGGCCCGAATCGGCTTGGCTCCAAAATGCCCCATGTCTGCGTAAAGGGCCTCGGCGCCCGTGACCGAAAGTACGACCGCCCCCAGGATGACGAAGGCCTCCGACTTGTGTTCGACGAGGAATTCAAGGGCGACCAGGGGGTTCATGGCCGTAAACACAACGGGCGATTCGATGATGTGCCACGTTCCGATTCCACCCAGGGTCAGGAACCAGAGCAGCATGATCGGACCAAAGAGTCCGCCGATCCCATCGGTGCCTTTCTTCTGAAAAAGAAAGAGGGCGAGCAGGATGATGATCGAGATGGGAACAATATAGTCTGCGATTTCGGGATCAATCAGCTCAATTCCCTCGACGGCGCTCAGGACGGAAATGGCCGGGGTGATCATCCCATCGCCATAGAAAAGGGCAGCGCCCGCGAGTCCCGCCAGAAGGATCAGGGGACGTCTGTTCTTGGGGCAGTTGTCGTCATTCAGGGCCAATCCGAAAAGCGCCATGATCCCGCCTTCGCCATCGTTGTCCGCCCGCATGATGTAGTGGACGTACTTGATGCTGATGACAAAGGTAATGCTCCAGAAAATCAGGGACAGAATGCCGAGCACCACGTAATTCGAGGGTTCGCCGGAACTGGCGTTCAGGCACTCGCGAAGACTGTAGAGGGGGCTCGTGCCGATATCTCCAAAAACAACGCCAAGAGCAGGTAACGCTGTATATCTGATCCAGTGCTTTTGCTCATGATCCTTTCGGTTGTGGTTGCTCATCGTCGTTTTACGCGGAGTGTGGAATTCGGAAATGGGCGTATGCCTTTGAATATTAGGCGTGAATAGTACTCCATAGCACCTTTGACGAAGAATGTGGTCGAATAAATAGACCTTAATGAAGCCGTCGGAG
>CAYFOC010000085.1:0-7500 GCA_964344615.1 uncultured Methylococcus sp. | reverse complement strand
CTGCGGGCGTCGACGTGCCATGGGCATTGATGTAATCAATATCCGATGCATTAAGGCCGGCGTCTCGCAGCGCATAACGCATGCATCGCGCAGCCCCTTCTCCGCCAGCTGGCGGTTGCGTCATGTGATAAGCATCTGCACTCATGCCGAATCCCACGATTTCGGCAATGATGTTGGCGCCGCGGCGCTTCGCGTGTTCCAGTTCCTCAAGAACCATCACACCCGCTCCATCACTAAGAACGAAACCATCACGATCCTTATCCCAAGGACGGCTCGCCAGAAGCGGCTCATCATTGCGACGAGACAAGGCCTTCGCAGAAGCGAACCCACCCAGAGAGGTAGGAGACGTTGCCATTTCGGAACCACCTGCCACCATCACATCAGCATCACCGTACATGATGATGCGGGCGGCCTCTCCAATGTTATGGGTGCCGGTCGTACAGGCGGTGACAATCGCAAAATTAGGACCCTGCAATCCATACTTGATGGAGAGGTTCCCTGAAATCATGTTGATAATGTTGCTGGGAACGAAGAACGGGGATATTTTGCGCGGTCCGCCCTTCAGGAACGAGTTGTGACCATGTTCGATACCCGTAATACCGCCGATGCCTGCACCGATGGCCACACCAATTCGCTCGGCATTTTCCTCAGTGACTTCAATTCCCGAATCCTCAAACGCCTGGCAACCCGCAGCCATGCCGTAATGGATGAAGACATCCATTTTTTTTGCATCCTTATCACTGATGTAATCAGTGATATCAAATCCACGGACACTGCCACCAATTCGCGTGGAGAACTCAGAGACATCAAACACATCAAGGTGCCCGATCCCGCTTCTGCCGTTCAGTACGCTGTCCCAAGAGGCCTTGGCACTCAAGCCGACCGGTGACACCGCACCTAGTCCAGTTACAACAACTCGTCTCTTACTCACGATACAATCCCAAACAAAATTCCCGACCCCATATACCAAACAACCCCGTCAGACACGAAGCCTGCCGGGGTGTTGCGGGACAAATCGATTAGACGTGAGCGTTGACGTAGTCGATCGCCTGCTGGACGGTGGTGATCTTCTCGGCATCTTCGTCCGGGATTTCACACTCGAATTCTTCTTCGAGGGCCATGACCAGCTCAACCGTATCCAGCGAGTCGGCACCCAGGTCATCTACGAAAGAAGCTTCATTGGTCACTTCTTCCTTCACACCCAGCTGCTCGGCAACGATCTTCTTTACACGCTCTGCAACATCACTCATTTTTTATCCTCAGTCGTTAAGTCTCTACTAGAAGAGAGACTGTCATTTTAATTTGAAACCTGCCATTGACAAGGGATTTTCATCATTTTCGATGACTTATCGCGTCAAATCCGCCCCTTGATGGAGATTAGCACTCATGCGGCGGGCGCATTATGCCATATACATGCCACCATTCACGTGTAACGTCTCACCGGTCACGTATCCTGCATCCTTTGAGCAAAGGAAACTGACAGCGCCGGCAATTTCTTCTGACTCACCGAGGCGCGCCAAAGGAATATTCACGAGCAACCCCTGACGTAACTCTTCCGAGAGAGCCCGCGTCATATCGGTATCGATGAATCCAGGAGCTACACAGTTCACGGTGATACCCCGTGAACCCACTTCCTTGGCCAACGATTTGGTAAACCCAATGATGCCGGCCTTTGCCGCTGCATAATTCGTCTGGCCAGCGTTGCCGGTAACACCGACAACAGAGGTGATATTTACAATTCTTCCCTGACGCGCCTTCATCATGCCGCGCATGCAGGCCTTGCAGAGCTTGAAGACTGACGTCAGATTGGTAGTCATGATGTCAGACCATTCGTCATCCTTCATGCGCATCAACAGGTTGTCTCTCGTAATACCGGCGTTGTTCACCAGAACCTGAGGCGTACCAAACTCTTCTGTCACGGCATCAATAAATGCCTCGATCGCGCCCGGTTCCGCGACATTCAAAACGCGACCCACGCCATTAAAACCGGCCTCCTCAAGGTACACGGTAATGGCAGAGGCGCCCGAATCGGATGTAGCTGTCCCCACAACCAGAAAACCGTCGCGAGAAAGCCTCTCAGCAATGGCGCGTCCGATACCCCGGCTTGCGCCAGTAACGATTGCAACAGGTGAGGTCATGCTACCAACTCCTTCGCCTTTTCTAATGATTGAGAATCTGAAAAACCCTGCGTCCGCACATCTGATGCGATACGCTTGTTAAGACCTGCCAGCACCGCCCCAGGGCCGCACTCTACAAAGCGGTCGACGCCAGAAGCAACCATTTTGCGAATGGTTTCAGTCCACCGAACCGAGCCATACAACTGGCTTTCAAGCGCAGTCCTGATGGCTGTCGCGTCCGCATGGGCTTCAACGTCAACGTTATGCAGAACCTGAATCTGTGGCGTCCCGAATTCTGTGGCATCCAGCAACTTCCGGAATTCTGTTGCCGCAGACTTCATCAGCGGGCAATGCGAAGGAACACTGACTGGGAGAATGACGACACGCTTGGCGCCGGCGGCTTTTGCAAGCTCACCTGCCTTGGTCACAGCCGTGGCATGTCCTGCGATCACGACTTGACCCGGCGCATTAAAATTGGCGGGGATCACGAGGGCTTCTGCTGTAGTGGCTTCTTTACAGGCCGCGATGAGCTTTTCATCATCAAGCCCGATGATTGCTGCCATGGCACCGACCCCGGCAGGAACAGCTTCCTGCATCAAACGTGCGCGTTCTGCGACCAGGTGAATGCCCTTGGCAAAATCGAGGCTGCCAGAGGCCACCAGCGCGGTGTACTCACCAAGGCTGTGGCCTGCAACAAACCCCGGAAGAACATCTGAGGATTGAAGCCAGAAGCGCCATGCCGCCACGCCTGCCGCCAACATGGCCGGTTGCGTCTGACGGGTAGCATTAAGGGTTTCTTCAGGACCTTCGCTGACCAAGGCCCAAAGGTCATAACCAAGAACCTCAGAGGCCTCGTGAAAGGTCTCCTTGACGATGGGATTCAGCGTAGCAAGTTCAGCCAGCATTCCCACACTTTGAGAACCCTGCCCCGGAAAAACGAAAGCAAGCCCCTGATCAACGCGACTCATGAATATCGACCCCTTGAATCTGAACTAATAGCGAAGCAGCGCGGAACCCCAGGCGAATCCGCCGCCAAAGGCTTCCATAAGGACGGTTTGCCCACGCTTGATGCGTCCGTCCCTGATGGCTTCGTTGAGCGCGAGAGGAATGGAGGCTGAGGATGTGTTTCCCTGTCTCTGAACTGTTACGACGACCTGATCCATGGGCATCTTCAGCTTTTTTGCCGTTGCAGTGATGATTCGGATATTGGCCTGGTGAGGAACGAGCCAATCGATATCGGCCTTATCGAGACCATTGTCTGCCAGTGTTTCATCGACAATGCGTCCCAGCGTATTGACCGCGACCTTAAAAACCTCGTTACCCTGCATCTTGAGATATCGAGACGCGGTTTCATCGTCGCTAAAACAGGCATTTGGGTTGGGCACATAGAGCAGATCCTGATACTGCCCATCCGAGTGAATATGGGTACTCAGCAGCCCTGGCTTATCGGTTGCTCCAACAACGACAGCTCCGGCACCATCACCAAAGAGGACGCAGGTCGAGCGATCGCTCCAATCAACGAGCCTAGAATTCAATTCGCTGCCGACCACCAAAACATATTTGGCTGATCCTGCCCGAATAAATTGATCGGCAATGCTGAGAGCGTAGATAAATCCTGAACAGGCCGCCTGAACATCGAAAGCCGCACCGCGTCGAAGACCCAAACGATGCTGGAGCAGACAGGCGGTACTGGGGAATACGCGATCGGGTGTCCCGGTTCCGACAATCACCAGGTCAATCTGTTGAGGATCTATCCCTGCCGCCTCGATGGCTTGGCGTGATGCATGCTCCGCCATGCTGGATGCGGTTTCATGACGTCCTGCAATATGGCGCTGATGAATTCCAGTACGTTCGATGATCCATTCGTTGCTGGTTTCAACCGTACGGGAAATCTCCTCATTAGTGAGAATCTTCTCCGGAAGATATCCGCCTGTGCCCAGAAGGCCCGCATAGATGGTCATTCGGTTCGTCCCTCGGCAATGGAAGAGCTGACGCGTTGACCAATGCGATCCGGAACACCCTGCTCCACTTCTAGCATGGCCACGCGGATAGCATTCGCGAGTGAAATCTGATCAGCATTGCCGTGGCTCTTCACCACGATGCCCCGCAACCCAACCAGGCTTGCACCGTTGTAAGCTCGAGGATCAAAGCGCTTCTTGAAAGCATTCAGAACCGGCAAAGCCAGAATAGCCACCAGTTTGGTGAATATATTTCTACGGAATTCATCTCGAAGTGAGCCGCCTAGAAGCTTGGCGAATCCTTCGATAGCCTTGAGTGCGACATTACCGGTAAAGCCGTCAGTCACGACCACATCGACATGCCCTGAAAAGATATCGTTTCCTTCGACGAATCCGACAAAGTTGATGTGAGAGTCGGCCAGAAGCTTTGCCGCCTGCTTCACCTGCTCGTTACCCTTGATCTCTTCCTCACCGATATTGAGGAGGCCGACGCGGGGATGCTCCACATGCTCTACAGCCTTCACAAGCTCATAGCCCATGATGGCGAACTGGAGGAGATGCTCCGCCGAACAATCAACGTTGGCGCCCAAATCAAGCACGTGGGTATGCCCCACGCGGGAAGGTAGCATGGCTATGATCGCTGGACGATCGACGCCGGGGATGGTTTTCAGGACGAACTTGGCGATGGCCATAAGAGCGCCCGTATTACCTGCGCTCACACAGGCCTCAGCGACGCCTTCCTTAACCAAGTTGATCGCCACTCGCATCGAAGAGTCTTTTTTTCCACGAAGCGCCTTAGATGGCGATTCATGCATCTCGACGACCTCTGACGTGTGGACGATCGTAACCCGATCACCAAAGTCCTTTTCACGGCCGGCAAGCACCTCCCTGAGAGAAGGCTCATCCCCGACCAGTATCACCTTAAGGTTTGAATACTTGGCTGCGCTATCCAGGGCTGCAGGAACGGTCACGCGAGGACCGTGGTCCCCGCCCATCGCATCTACAGCAATCGTCAGCATACGCGACATCATGGGCTGGTGAACCCTTCAGTTTTATCTGTCAATCACAGCTGGCAGGACAAACCCGTGACCAGCTTATTCTTCGGAAGCGGCTTCTGCCTTGCTTGCGATTACCTTGCGGCCACGATAGTAGCCATCAGCGCTCACGTGGTGACGACGATGCGTTTCACCCGTAGTTGGCTCAATAGACAGGGTAGCGGCGGTCAGGGCATCGTGCGAACGACGCATATCGCGCTTGGAGCGAGTCTTGCGGTTTTGTTGGACGGCCATGGTTTACTCCTCGGAAGTAGGTTTGATCTTGAGATCCGCTAGAGCGGCAAAAGGATTCTTTCTCGACTCGGCGCGAACTCTGGTTGCACCAAGCATCTGGCAATCGTCGTGTTGCGGTATGGCCGGAATGGCCAACAGCAACTCATCCTGAACGATATCTGAAAGCACGATCTCCGCATCCGGTTCAACGATCAGCGCTTCGGTGTCATCAGGCAGCAGCATAGCCGCATCTACCGACTCTACGATTCCCAACTTCACCTCGGAATTCACATCCCACATCAGGGGACCGAGACAACACTGGCACTCGAGTATCAGTTGCGCGGCGACACGCCCTTCAATCAAGGGCTGGCGACCTTTTTTCCCAAACTGGAGATCAAGCTCCGCGAAGGCCTCGGGGTTTGTCACCATCGGGGCTATACGATCTAGATCACCAAGGGCCAATCGGCCCACCAGATGACGTCGCTTGTCAGCGAAAGCCACTGGGTCGATAACGTCTGGCAAATGCTCAGGCATAATCGGTCAATGATAACGACTCTGACGCCATTCTGTCAAAGACTGAGAAACTCATACCGTGACTCCAAACAAGACACCACCTCTCATACTCGCTTCCACATCTGCCTACCGCGCAGAATTGTTAAAAAAACTAGAAATCCCCTTCACCACGCTGAATCCAGACGTTGATGAAACTCCTGCCCTCCATGAGAAGCCCGCGGATCTCGCACTTCGGCTGGCGGTAAGCAAATCTCACGCCGGCGCCCAGCAACGGGAACGAGGGCTGGTCATTGGCTCCGATCAGGTCGCCTGCCTAAATGAACAACCTCTCGGCAAACCCGGCACCCTGGAGCGGGCCACCGCGCAACTGACGTCATTTTCAGGTCGAAAGGTCGATTTTCACACTGCCATCGCCATCACCGACGCTGAAACCGGTCAAACGCGCAGTCGACTGGAAACAACGCGCGTCCACTTCCGGGCACTCTCTAAAGAGCAGATCGCTCGATATCTTGAAGCCGAACGCCCGTTTGACTGCGCGGGGAGCTTTAAGGTGGAGGGGCTTGGAATCGCATTGTTTCAGGAGATCTCCAGCCGCGACCCCAATGCGCTGATTGGTCTCCCCCTCATCGCTCTCATTGACCTGCTCGCCGAATTCGGCGTTTCCGTGCCCTGAATATCAGCGCCCGTAAAAACCCAGAACCTTCGAAACGTAGTCCCGCGTTTCCTCAAACGGCGGGATTTGGTTTCCGTATTTTTGCACGTTACCCTCTCCCGCATTGTATGCCGCAACGGCAAGTCGAACATCCGATCCAAACATCCCCATCAAGTCCTTCAGGTAACGCGCACCTGCGTGGACGTTTTCCTCCGGATTCCAGGGATCACGGACCCCGTAGCGTGCTGCCGTATCGGGCATGAGCTGCATCAGCCCCATGGCCCCCTTGCTCGAACGTGCACCAGGGTTGTAGGCCGATTCAGCGCGAATGACCGCATGGAGCAGCCAGGGATCCAAACCATGCACGAACGCCGCTCGATCGATGATGTTTGCAAAATCAGCCCCTCTCACGTCCGCCATCGGAGGCCGGACACCCACTTGAGCGGATGGCCTAAAAGAAAAGATACGCGGACCATTACCCAAGATGACCTGGCCCGTTGAAAGCCGATGGACCATGGAGGAAGGTGGCGCTGGCATTGACGCTGGACCGCTGCCTTTCTCAACACCGGCATGTGGAAGTACGGACCGACCCGTTGCATTCGCTTTTGTCACCAACGCAAAACCATGGCCCTGCGGTTTATCGGTAAAAATCACCTGCCCGTCTTGCCCTATGCGCTTATAGACATCCGCTACCGAAGCCAGCGGGACACCGAGGAAGACCGACCCGATCAACCACGAACAAACCATGCGCCTGAACATCGACAGGGATTTCATCACTCAATCCAAGCCCGTCAGTCCTGCGTAACCCTGATCCCAGACGCCGCCGATCGGGCAAGTTCACGCGCCGCATCAACGCTTTCATCCTGCGCAAGCGCCACGCCCATCCGACGCCTTACGAAGGATTCTGGCTTGCCGAAAAGACGAACCTCTACCGCTGGATTCGATAACACCTCATCGAGACCACTGAATCGAACCCCCTTTGCATCGACACC
>CAYFOC010000084.1:0-7561 GCA_964344615.1 uncultured Methylococcus sp. | reverse complement strand
ATACTTGTCGATAACCATACCAGCCCTGCACCCCTATTTTTCATCCTTGGTACTGGTTGGGTGTCACTATGTACTGGCTTTTCAGCTTCTTTCCGACGGCCTTTCTCCTCAATCACTTTGGGGCAGATCCTCTCGTGGTCTTCGTGGCGTGCATGCTTGCGATCATTCCCATGGCGCAACTCATGGAGGTTTCAACAACTGCCCTCGCCCGCCTGATCGGCCCTGTTCTTGGAGGTCTCCTTAGCGCCACCATGAGCAACGCGCCGGAACTGATCATCGGCATTTCCGCCTTGCGCAACGGCCTGACCGACATCCTCAAATATTCAATCGTCGGCGCCATCATTGGCACACTCCTGTTTGGTCTGGGACTGACGATCTTCTGTGGCAACTTCAAAAGACGCCCCACGCCCTTCGATGCCCCCATGGTGGCCATGAACATGGGCCTTCTGACGGTGACATCGCTGGGACTGACCATCCCCGCCATTTTCAACCTGAGCGTCCAGGCCGATCATGCGATCAGCTTCCACATCTGTGTCCTGATGCTGCTGTTGTACCTTGGGAGCGTCTATTACACCCTGAATCAGGACAATCCTCCGATCGACAAAACCGGCGTAGCAGCTGCCCTGGGTCAGAGCAATCCCTCCGCCCCCATTGAAAGACTGGATGACGGCAGTGAGATCCATAACCATGCCTCCTGGGGATTCAAGAAAGCGATCAGCATTCTCATCGGGGTCACGATCGCACTTGCACTGACCAGCGACCTTCTGACCGAGTCCATTCAGCCTACGGCTGAAATGCTCCACCTGACCCCGTTTTTTGCCGGCATGTTTCTGCTTTCGATGGTCGGCAACATTCCCCAATTCATCAATTCGGTGTCTTTCGCACGTCAGAACCAGATGACCCTGGCACTCTCGGTCAACCTGAGCTCGGTCACCCAATTGTCACTCCTGGTCGCGCCCCTTCTCGTACTCAGCGGACCCTTGTTCGGTCAGTCGATGGACCTCGTCTTCAGCAATTACTCCCTTTTCGCCATCATGGTCTCGGTTGTCGTGGCGCGCTATCTTCTGGCCGACAACCGGACAACTTGGCTGGAAGGTTTCATGTTAATCATTATGTACTTGATGATGGCGGTCGGTTTCTTCTATCTTCCAGCCATACATTCCTGAACATTCAGCCCGAGAACCACGCAGCGATCATCACCATGAGCAATTCTCTCCCAGCCGCGCAGGCCCGCTTTCAACTCTTCATCATCAATACCGGATGGCACTCCGCTGCTTCCGAAGTGATTGAGGAGAATCTCGAAAATTTCAAGAGCCTGATGGCGCCCAATCCGGTCTATGTCCTCGATACGGTTCAGTCACGCGAGGTACTCCTCTCCGATCCCCAGCGCGTCGGCTCCGATCCTTGCCTTCTTCTCGTCGACCAGCATGCCTCCGGCGGCCAGGGCGCGAGCGGATATCATGGATTCCGACTTTCACTCGGACGCACCTCCACAAAAGCAGAAGCTCTGAACTTGTTTCAAACCTTCACCCGCTTCATCGTCTCGAACCAGAATGCCAAGAATATTGAGAAGGAGGTTCGCTCCAAGCTGAAGAAGGAAGGATTCCAGAATGTCTTCGAAGTCCTCAAGACCGTCGTTTAACTAAACATCCAGGACACATCCATGAATCAACAAGTCAGCAACGTCCTAACTGCCATCGCCGGTGTTTTCATCGTCACCTGGGTCGGGTTTGAAGTTTCGCGCCGCCGTCACAAGCTCAAAGAACTCTTCGATGTCTTGGACAAGGGAGATCGAGAACTGACACTACGCCTTGAAGCACTGGTACAGAACGACAAAATCAAACCGCTGTGAACCGTAGCCTGAAGTTCCTTTTGATCCTGTCGCTGGCACTCGCAAGCGCAGCCTGCACCAGCCTGTTTCGCCCTCTTAACAAGCCGGTCACGCATATCCTTGATGAAACCAATGGCTACAACATCAAGAAGGTCCGTGGCGGCGATACCGGGGAGAATTTCATCCTGCTGGCCTTTTCCGGCGGTGGAACGCGGGCGGCAGCGTTGGCCTATGGGGTATTGAAGGAACTTCGTGACACCTCCATCCAGAGCAAAGGGATTCGCTTGCGCCTTCTGGATGAAGTGGACAATGTCAGCTCCGTCTCAGGGGGCAGCTTTACGGCCGCCTATTACGGCCTCTTTGGCGACAGGATATTCAGCGACTATGAGAAGGTCTTTCTCAAGAAGAGCATTCAGGGCATTTTGATCCAGAACCTCTTTAGTCCCCACTATTGGTGGCGCAGCCTTTCGACCGGGTTCGATCGAACGGAAATGGCGATTGAGTACTATGACAACAACATTTTTGAGGGAAAGACATTCCGCGACATAGATCTCGACAAGAGCCCCTTCGTTGAGATCAATGCCACAAATCTCGGTAACGCCAATCGTTTTTCCTTCATTCAGGTCTACTTCGATCTTCTCTGCTCGAACCTTATGGATCTCAAGGTTGCGCGCGCAGTGACGGCATCCTCGGCTGTCCCCTTCATGTTCGCTCCCGTGGTGCTCAAGAACTATGCCGGCCAGTGCGACACGATGGACAACGAGGCCATCCGAAACATTGTCACGGATCAAGACCGCGGTCCCCGGATCACGGAGATCAAGGAGCGTGTTTCTCAGTATCAGAATCGTGAAAAATACCCCTATGTACAGTTAGTCGATGGCGGCATCTCGGATAATCTCGGGATACGCGCCCTCACTGAAAGGCTGGAAGGCTACCAAAGCCGCTTGATGCAACTGATCCGCGCCACGAAACCCAAAAACATCATGGTCATCATTGTCGATGCCGAGGTCGAACCGGTTCACAGCGTGAATGAACATCCCGACAAGCCTTCGATCGCCGATACCTTCGAGGCCTTTTCCAACGTTCAGATGAAGCTGTTCAATAACGAATCGAGGATTCTTCTTGATTCCCGACTGGCTGAAATGAAAAAGTATCTGGATGACAGCGGTTACCCGGTCAATGTCTACAAGGCGGACGTCAGTTTCAAAAACGCGATGGGAGAATCGCTCCGGCACCATCTGAACGAAATACCCACGTCACTGGAACTTCCGGAAAGTGATGTGGATCTTCTTATCCGAACGGGTGGGGATCTGCTCCGTCAAGATCGGTCCTATCGTGATTTTCTGGCCACTGTCGGTGGAAAAAAAGACTCTGCCTTAGAGATGACCTCTCCTTCCGACTTAAAAGACAGCAAGGCGACGGCACCTTGATACGTAAGCCCCTCATGGCGATAACGTGGGCGGAGGCCCTGCGCTTCTGGGCAATAATCGGCTGCACTAACTTTGGGGGTCCGGCCGGCCAAATTGCCCAGCTTCACGAAGAACTGGTCAGTCGAAGACGATGGATCCCGGAAGCTCGTTTTCTGCAAGCCGTCAACTTCTGCATGGCCCTCCCAGGACCTGAAGCCATGCAGCTGGCCGTGTACTGCGGATGGCTTTTGAACGGTCCTCTCGGAGGACTACTGGCTGGGGGATTTTTTATTTTTCCCGCCTTTATCCTCCTTTCGGGACTTGGATGGCTCTATCAAGCCTATGGAGCCCTTCCGCTGGTCCAGGGGTTTTTCGTGGGTATCCGGCCCGTCGTTGTGGCATTGGTCATCCTTTCGACTATTCGTCTTTCCCGAAAGAATTTAAAAACCCCTCTGCTCACTGGCATTGCGCTTTTTTCATTCCTCGGACTTTCCGTGGTCGGAATGAGTTATCCCGCGGTCCTGATAGCTACCGTTCTCTTGGGGGCGTTGGTGGGTTCACGGTGGCGACACCTTCTTATCCCGCGGCATCCCGGGGCTCCAGAAGCACATGCTTCGTCTCCATCCCCCGCTCTTTCGCTCACCTCGTTTTGCGGAACCCTCCTAGTGGGCATCGCAAGCTGGCTAACACCCATTTTGCTCTCACGCAGTTGGCTTGGCCCCTCGAACATCCTCGAGCAGCTCGGGGTATTTTTCACTCAGAGCGCTCTCCTCGTCTTCGGTGGCGCCTACTCTCTGATCCCCTATGTCAGCGATGCCATGGTCAACGTCCATGGCTGGTTAACGCCAGGGGAAATCATCGATAGTCTGGCCCTGGGCGAAACGACCCCCGGCCCTCTTCTCATGGTATTCACCTTTATGGGCTATCTCACGGGCTCGAAATCACCCGATCTGATGCCTCTCTCATCGCCGTGGCCAGGCCTGCTCGGAAGTGCGTTTGTAACCTGGTACACCTTTTTGCCTTCTTTTGTTTTAGTGCTTTGCGGAGCCCCACTGGCTGAACGACTGCATGGCAAGAATATCTTTGCAAACATCCTTGCTGCGATATCCGCGGCTGTGGTTGGAGTCATCCTGAGTCTTGCGGTCTATCTCGCGAAAAGCGTTTTCGCGCACGCACCTAAAACAGTTGAGGGACTTGGGGGAATGCTGATGATTGGGCTGCTGGCCCTATTGATGCTGGGTCGTTGGCGATGGCCAACCCCTGTCGCTCTGATGGTCGGTGGAATCCTAGGCACCGGTATGACGTTGCTGAAAATGGGCCTCTAGCGACGGCGTCGAAGTTTAGACCGTGGTCCTCTTCGGGCCCTTTTTTTCTTTTCCTTCAGATCCGACCGAGGCCGAAGAAGCTGTTTCAATCCGTCCCATTCATAAAGGACCAAGGCACTCAGGATAAGGAAGGTGCCGGCAAAGACAGAACTCGCAATGGGTTCATGATTCACCAGGTCCCCCACATAGAGAGACATCATCGGCGTCAACAGGGTAATCAGTGAGACCCTGCCCGCCGGAAGGTTCTTGAGAACATAAAAATAGAGGGCAAAGCCAAACGTGGTGGCCACCAGCCCAAGGAATAGAATCGAATAAAGAGCGCGAACGGGAAGATTCGTGGGCCAACCACCCCCATTCGCCATATACGTCAGAAGATAGAGGGGCACTGCAATCAGAAGACTTCCTGCCACAAGCACCAGCGAAGGCAGGCCACGGTCAATGCGCTTGATGCAGACTGCACTCAGGGACTGGAAGAAGGACGCGATGAGGATCCCCACGATCCCCGAACTCGCCGCCGTAGAAAAGTGGAGCGCAGAATGAAACATGACGGCGAGACCTGAAAGACCCACCACATAGGAGAGAAGGCGAAGCCGTGTCAGGCTCTTTTCGCCCAGCAGCCCTGCGGCCAACGGGGCTGTCATCAAGGGGGTCAAACCAAAGATCACCGCCATCCAGCCGGATGGCAGATGCTGGGAAGACCAATAGGTCAGTATCATGGAACCGAAGATCTGGAGAGCGCCTCCAAGGTAAGTCTGCACGGCTCGCCGATCAAGCGGAATCGGAGTTCTCGAGAGTCCGAGATAAAGGAGTAAGGCCACAAGCCCCGTCACCATGCGACCCGTGACACCGAGAAGGTAACCGGGCCCCTCGCCACTCCATTTGATCGCTAATGGCGTAACAGACCAGAGCAAGACGACGGATACGTAGGCAATCAGAATTCGCATGAATGTGCGTATCGATGGAAAAATGAACAAACCCCAGATTCGAATGAGGTGAATGTACCATGCTGACCCGAAAACCCTTATCGGATGAGATCGATCGCTACCGACTTAAAAGTGCCGAGACGGAGGCCGAGAAGCTCAAGGTTCTGGAAGAAGCGCTTCAGAAAGCGGTCGAACGGGCCCGCATGAACTACCTATGGATCACGCTATCGGTGGCCGTCTTTCTGCTAATGCTGGTTCAGACATTCAAGACCACCGGAATTGAGATCATTCCCGAGGTGGGCTTCAAATGGTCACTGGTCACCATGACCATTCTTATCGTATTGCCCTGGCAGCTCCGCAAGATTCGCGCACTCGGCTAAGTCTCATGTCACTTCACATCAACGACCCTTATCACGCCTTTCTGCCCTATCCCCCCCGAGAGTTTCCGCTTCACAAGGGGCCTCTCGCGAGTTTGAGCTTCTGCGTCAAGGACCTTTTTGACGTCGAAGGCTACCCAACGGGCTGTGGGCAGCCCCACGTTCTGGCGCAATCCGGCTTGAAAACGAAAAGTGCCGCCATGGTGCAGGCACTCATCGATGAAGGCGCCCATTTGGTGGGAAAAACGCATCTCGTTGAAATGGCCTACGCCCTGACCGGACGGAACATCCACTTTGGGACCCCGATCAACCCAAAGGCACCCGACCGTTTGCCTGGCGGTTCTTCTTCCGGCTCCGCGTCAGCAGTAGCCGGAGGTTTGGCTGACATCGGATTATCAACGGATACGCTGGGGTCGATTCGCGTTCCGGGGAGCTACTGCGGTCTTTATGGGCTTCGCCCAACACACGGCAGTTTGTCTCTGGAAGGAGCAAGCCCCCTTGCACCTTCGCTGGATACGGGAGGATGGCTGACCCGGGACGTCGATACCCTGCTTCAGTTGGTCAGGCTCTTTTTCAAAGACGCCGTGACCCCTTTGCCAGTTTCTTTCCGGCTTGGTGTCCCTATTCCGCTGATTGCAGATCTCGAATCGCACACCCGCAGGGCTTTCGAGGCCTTTATAGACGTTGTCAACGCGAACGTTGCCCCCGTAGATCCTCTGGATCTGGCCCCTGACGACATTGTCGCCTGGCCCCAGACCGTACGAATCATTCAGGGCTATGAAGCCTGGCAAGCGCACGGATCAATGATTGATCAACTGAAACCTGAACTTGGGCCAGGCATTGCCGAACGCTTTGAATGGGCGTCAAACGTGAGTTTGAGTGACTATCAGCAAGCGCTTGAAGATCGTGAAGTTCTCTATTTACGCCTAGCCCCCCTCTTTAAAAGCCATGTGCTGATACTTCCAAGCGCTCCTGGACCCGCCCCACTCCGAAGTGCATCTGATGCAGAACTGGAAGGGCATCGCACGGCACTGATTCGGCAGTTGTCGCTTGCCAGCCTTTTTGGCTTACCGGAAATCACCCTGCCACTCTTATACCCAGAGGATCTTCCGGTTGGCATTTCATTGATAGGTCCTCGGGGTGCAGATCTGCCGCTGGTGGAACTCGCCAGGAGAATATCTCGGGAGTCATCGACTCCAAAAACCGTCCTCGGCCACCGTCAATCTGGGAAGTGACCTCCTCCAGCAGGCTGGGGAGTAGGTCAAATAAATTGCCCCTGTAGCGTTGTCAGGGTACAATTGTTGATTAACTTCGGATGAAGGCTGATCGCGACTTCGTCCGGCTCCGGTCGGCTATCGCTCATTTGGCGTGCGCATCATCGGGGCACGGCTGTCGAAATCACCCGCCGATCCAACCGTTCCAAAATCTTTAGAACACCGTCATGACTGATTTATCGCTTTATCGCAACATCGGTATCTTCGCTCACGTCGACGCGGGCAAGACCACGACCACCGAGCGTATCCTCAAACTTACTGGCAAGATCCACAAGATCGGCGAGGTGCATGATGGCGCCGCGACCACCGACTTCATGGAACAGGAACAGGAACGCGGAATCACGATTCAGTCAGCGGCGACCACCTGTTTCTGGAACGACCACCGCTTCAACATCATCGACACCCCTGGCCACGTTGACTTC
>CAYFOC010000083.1:0-7578 GCA_964344615.1 uncultured Methylococcus sp. | reverse complement strand
TACTCAGCCCTCCCTGATACTGCCAATAGCTCTCAGGGCTCGTAAACAGTGTTGACAGGGCCTGTGAGCTCTGGCCTACGGGTGTCGTCAGGCTGATTGTCGGAAAGAAGAATGATGTATTCACACCAATGTTCGCGTTTGATCGACGCAACTGCTCTTCAGCCGAAATGACATCCGGACGATTCATCAGGACCTTGGAAGGCAGGTTGCCACTGATGATGGAGGTATAGGGGATCGCCATGAAATCAGGTCCACTCACGACAGGACCCGGATTTTCGTTGAGCAGCAAATGAATCGTATTTCCCAATCGAACGATGTTGTACTGGATAACGGGGATTTCAGAACGGGCATTCGCGAGATCGAGGGTGTACTGACGCAGTGCAAAAGCTGAGATCAAGCCTTCCTTGTGCGCTTCAGTGTACTTTTTGACCACCTGTTCCAGGGCCTCCACGAGATCTTTCTGCCTCGCCAGCCTGAACTCCTCCTCTCTCAGACTGAAATAGCTGCCGACCATCTGGCTGATGACGCTCAGACGAACCGCGTTTTTAGCGGCGCGGGTTGCTGCAACATTGGCCTGGGCCTGCTCCTGCGTTCGAAGCTGCTGGAGGATATTGATGGAATAATTTGGAATAAAACCGGCCGAAAAGCCGCTATTGAATGGCAGTTTGGCGACCGTAAGCGGATTGGTATCGTTGACCGAGATATAGCCCGCCCCGGCATCTACACGCGGAACCCAACGCATTTCGATCTGCCGCAACACACCCTGCGCCTGGAAGAGGTTACCCAGCGCCGCCTGTACGTTGTTGTTCTGAAGCAAAACCCGCTTGATCAGATCGTTCAGTGCGGGATCCTTGAACCGGTCCCACCAGGCCATCTCAGGCAGGGGAACCCCGTCGAGGCGTGCCAGACTATCCTTGCTTCTCCAGACCTCGGGCGCTCCGACCTCGGGTTTTGTGTAATCCGGCCCATAGAGCGCACAACCCTGCAGGAGCAGAACAGCGAGCAAAAGAGAGCATTGGAGAATGTGAAGGCAACGCATGAGAAAAGATTTCGTTGCGGTCTAGGTGGAAAAGTTCAGGTTAAAGGAAACGACCCAAGCATACAGCCCAAAGCCCCGTGTTCTCCATTCTAACTACTTTCAGTCCCCCTCAGAGGGTGTTTTAGAAGGATTCCTCTCGCTCCAGAACCATCGCCTGTCGTTCATTCTTCTCGTAGATCGCAAACGCCGTGATTTTCCGCGTTTCAACGAAGGCCACAAGCCCCGTATCCTCGGCATAAAAATAATATTGTCGATGCATGATCTTTGCAGGCCCTATTTTTCCCTGGGCCTCCAGCCTCAGTAGATACACATCAAATTCGCCAAAGCCGATCTGAACATGTAAGTTCCCAAGATGCGTCAGCGTAACGCCCAATTCTCCCTCGTGGCGAAGCCGACCCGGTTTATCAAGATCCATAACCCTGACCCAGGTTGAAGTCCGGCGCTGGGCTCCAGGCTCAAGCCCTCGGGGAATCAAGGGCTTTGCTGGATTGAATTCCGTCCTTACGCCTTCCTTGCGGTCTATGGCACCCGTAATGACGACCTCATTTCCATCGGGTAGTGCCAACCGCTGGGATTCTTCATCATTGAGACGGTACTCAATATGTCCAGAATCCGGGGTTTCCCTTTTCCGGATGTAGCGATGGGCTTCCAAACGATCAGGACCCGATTCGGGGATCACCCGATAGACGTAGGCCGGTTCATCCAGGGCCAGCAATGCCTCCGGATCCTCAATCGCTTCAGGATGAATCGGGTGATAGCGTAGAACTCCCTTGAACGCCTGCTCAAGAAGACGTCGATCTTCAAGATCAAACACAGCCAGCGCATGCTCCGTAGCCTGCCCTGTATGAACCATGCCCATAAGCATGGCCAATACCGCAACCAGACGCAGATCTCGCAGGATGTTGCTCACACCGCCTCCCCTATACCGACTTTCCATGTCGGTTCCGATACCGCTCCCATTCCTTCAGTAAAGCAGGAAGGACCAGCATGCTGCAAAAGAGTGTCGCAAGAATGCCGATCGTCAGCATGACGCCCATACTGGCCATGCCCCGATGGGGAGACACGGAAAGATTCCCGAAGCCGCTAATGTTGGTCAAGGCGCTCAACAGGACTGCCAGCGCGGTACTGGTATGGAGAAGCACGCCGCTTTGGGGGGGTGCCGTCCGGTAGCGGTGCACCATATGAATGCAGTTGTCCACGCCCATGCCAAACACCAGGGGCAACGCGATGATGTTGGCAAAATTGAAAGGAACGCCCCAATACACCATCAAGGCGCCCGTCATCACGGAAGCCAGTAGCAAGGGAGCAAGGACCAGAATCACATCAATTCGCCGCTCCATGGTAAGGAAGAGAACCACTGTGATGGCCAGGATGGCGAGCGCAAATGCCTCAAGGAAGGCACGGACCACCGCCCCACTGGATTCGAGGAACAGGACTGGCGTTCCGGTAGCGTGAGGAGCGATGGATCGGACCTCGTTCACAAAGCGGCGCATAGCGCTCGGCTCATGAAGGTCCTCGCGGGGACGAATGTCAATTCGCCAAAGACCCTCACGGTTGATCCAGCGCTCCCGAAGATCAGGCGGCAGGGAGTCCAGACCAAAGGATTCCGCCTGGAGTGCATCCTGAAGCCGCGCAAGGTTCGGAGACAACTCGCCAACCAGCATCCATCCCAACTGTTCGATATAGGCCACACGAGCCGGATCATCCAGATCCTGCAGATGATCCAAGGTCCTGGCAATATTCATTTCAAGGTGCGTCCCTGCCCGGGCATCAGGATCAGTCGGGTGGCGTTCAAGATGGCTTGCAAGGAGCGTCGAGAGTTTACGAAGCGATGCAAGATCGCGCCCTGGATCCAAAGAAGGGTGATAGGAAGACGAATGGTCGATGCTCGACCCCAGCGTCACGGACAACTGATCAATCAGCGCCAGTTTTTCCGCTTGATCCTCGGGAACGAAGTCCCGGATCGTCACGATGCTCTCGACCGATGAAAGTCCGAGGAGTTTTTGACGCAATTGCATCGCTTCCTCTTCATTTCTGGCCATAGCCACCAGAGACCAAGGCGAATTGTCGCTATCCTTGAGGAGTTCTTTGAAGGTCTGAACCGATTCGCTGGAAGGATCCTGAAGATTGAGCGGATTGTGGTCAAACCGGCTTTTTCCCAGTTCAAGACTCGAGCAAAGGCCGAAAACGCCCGCAATGATCAGGACGAAACGCGAATGTCGGACGGGGTAACGGAGGATGCTCGCTGCCAGTGTCGACATTCGTCCTTCGGAAGCGGCTTCCCGCCCCCGGTAACGAACGGGCCGCCTCAATCCAAGAAACGCCGGAAGAATCAACAGCGTCACGAAAAGACTGATGAACATCCCGGCGCCTGAAATGATGCCGAGTTCAGCAACGCCCCGGTAGCTGGTCGGAATAAAGCAGAAAAAACCGATCGCCGTGGTTAGGGTTCCAATTTCCAGTGATCCCCCGACATGCCTGACCGCCCTCTTGAGAGCAAATCGATGGCTTTGACTCGACACCGAAAGTTCGCGATATCTCAGACAAAGATAGATGGCGTAATCAGCCCCAATCCCGATATACATAACCGAAAAGGCGACTGAAATCAGATTCAGCTGGCCTAGGGCGACCGCTGCAAAAAAGGCAGTAAAAATCAGTCCGAGGATCAGGCCGACCTGTACGGCAAAGACCAGCCACAAGGAGCGAAGTCCCATGAGCATCACTAAAGCGACACCCGAAAAGGAACCTAAACTTGCCATCTGAGCGCCGAGGCTCGCACTCTTGAGCTCATCAATGGAGAGCGCCGCCGCGCCACTGACACGAAGAAGGATACCCTGCTCTGCAAATCCAAGTTCCTCCGCACGCCCTCGAATTGCCGCAACCATTGCCTCACCCGGAGCCAAGGAACTGTATTCGACCTTCGGCATGATCTCCATCAGCACCCTTCGGTCCTTCGAAGACCCCGCCCCAGACATCTCATGACTCCAGGACAAGGGCCGGTGAACCCTCGCCAGCGCATCATCCAAGGTCCCTGCCAACGCATAGAACAGCGACCCAAGATCAAGCTCCGAGCCTCGGCCCTCCTCAAGCGCTCGCCCCAAGAGGTGGAACGTACCTGACAAGGTCGGATCTCGGGAGATATCCGCCAAAAACGGCTGGGCGCTGGCCAGTCGTTCCGTTCGTCGCTCCAATTCATCAAGATCCAGGAAAAGCAGCGCCTCACGGCGAAAAAATGAGGTTTGCGGAGGGTAGAAGATCCATTCAAAGTGCTCATGATCTTCGCCGAGTCGGGCAGCAAGATGATCCGCAGCATCCCGGGCCTGATCCGGGGTGGGGGCATCAATCACAACGACTATGGAGTCCCTGAAGGTCGGAAAGGCTCTCTCAAAGGCTAGCTTGTCCTGCCGCCAGGGCAAGGCATCGGAAAGCACATTGCCGGGATAGGTATTGATCCTGAGATGATGGATGGTGAAATGAAGCGCCCCGGCCGCGGCCAATAGCGCTGCCAAAATCACCAACGCCGGATGTTGCATGCTCCAACCAAACCAGCGGGAAAGCGCATGATCTATCCGGACCTTGATCCTCGGCCCACGCTTGCCTATTCTTCGAGCTCCCTCCCTTTTCATCCGAGTCCTCTCCCAGAAAATGTTTTCACTGGCCCCGGATCCCGTACTCACAGGGAGTGTTGTTGATGATTGATTTTCGCATAGACGCCCTAACGATCGTCCGCATCCTCGCCTTCTCGTCCTTGTTCGGGCTCCTTCTCGCCATCGGTCTTGAAACGCGATTCAGAGCGATCCTGAATGCCCTCAGGCAGGCGCATCTCGAGGCGACTCTCCTCGCCAATTTCCTTCTGGTTCCTCTGTACGCCGCCGCTCTCACGATCTTTTTCGAGATCCATGAGACTCCCGCACGCGCCATGATGCTGCTTGCAGCGGCTCCTTTCGCGCCGGTTGTTCCGCTTTTTGTCCGGATGGCCGGAGGCAACCTTGCACTTGCCGCCGGCCTCACGGGCCTTTTCCCCATTCTGGCTGCGCTGATGACGCCCGCAGCCCTGTGGTTCGGTTTATGGCTGACCGGAGATATCGCTGATGACCGCCCTTCTTCGCTATTAATCCTCGAGGTACTGATGTCCTCCATCACCCTGCCCCTGGCGCTGGGTATCGGTTTGGGTGAAGCGTGGCCCCGGATTGCAAAGCAAATCCATAAACCCATCGAATGGATCTCGGAAGCTGTCGGCGTCCTCTCCCTGGCCTTTCTTTCAAACCTTGAGGCGTCCCATCTCCGCCTGCCAGACACGTGGACGCTGCTTCCCTCCGTCTGCTTTTACGAAGGTAGCTTCCTGATCGGGTTGTACCTGATGAAGTCGACGGGTGCGAATCGTCTGGTCCTTGCCTTTGGGACCGGCAACCGCAACATCGGGCTAGCGATTCTCCTCGCCGCCATTTTCGATCAGGGCATTGATCTTTTAGGCGATGTTCTGGGCCAGAGTCTGTTGATGCTGGGACTAGGTCTGATTCACGTGGGCATCGCCCGCCTATACATTGCTTTCCGCCACAAGATCACCAAATCCTGATTTTTTCAGTACCGGTGCCAGTTCGCTCCGAACCCACTGTCGGTCAATGCCGAATTCTTCCAGCAGATAGCGGTGAGAACTTTTAAAGTCGGCCTGTGTTTGCCGTTGTCGTTCAAGCCGATCCAGAAAAGACTGCGACATCTTCCAGCTAAAATGACGATAGACCCCTTCAACGGCAGCCTTGGGATCCTTTACGAGCGTCCGATAGTCAACGACATGGAACTGTGACGCGGGGATATCCTCCTGGAACCGCTGCAGATGCTTGTACCACTCGATGCTCATCCGGGCATATGCCTCTGATACAGCCCCATCCTTGGGTATCTCAGGCGAATGGGCCGCAAGCGCCGGCATCATGAGACTGATGCTGGAAGCGATGGAATCCAGAGGATCACGCACGATGGTAATGAATCGCGCATCCGGAAACTCATCCAGAATCGCCCGAACGGCGCCACAGGAATTCGTCGACTTGATGAGGAGGGTACGGCCTGGTCCAGCACCGTAGGTCAGACGCTGAAGACAGGTTCGATAGTAGCGCATGAGTGATCGACGCTCAGCAAGGGGCAACAGGTCTGGAAAACCAAGCTCCCACAACTCATCCACATAGGGGAACAGCATGTAGATCGCCTCGCAGGCGAAGGCATAAAGATAGAGCGCACCATCCTCCTCCGGTGCATCCAACCGCATGGTATGGAGATTATCCCAACCGCCAAACCATCGTTTTTCGCACCATGCCAGGAATCTAGCCATAGGCCGGCCCAGGAGGTGATCCAAACGGACCACCGAAGAAATCGCCCGTTCGGTCATCAGCGTGGGCAGGATCGTCTGATACATCTTCCAGTAGACAAACCGATCCTCGTCAAAGGTCAATAGTTTCTGGAAAAATGACGTCCCACTCCGCGGAGGAGCAATAATGAATACCGGGGCCACGATCGGTGTCTTCTCGATATCTCGAAAAAGAAGCCGATCCAACTGACGAATCGCCGCGACTAAAATCACGAAGGCCAGGTAGAGAATAGTGAACCCGATGACGTAAACCCACCGTCGGATCCGAAATGGCGTCTGAAATAGAGCCAATCCCAGCGCTTTTAAAAAACCGCGAAAATTAAAATACATACCCGCGAAATTTACTCAGGTTTAGATTCCGACTTCAGGGAGCAACGATGAGCTTCCCTTCACGAATCCACTCCTTGATCCCATGATCCAGATGCAGCACTTGCCTTTCCGGCCATAAATTGGCCAGCAACTGACCGGCTTCAGCGCTACGGTGACCTGACCTGCAGACCAACACCACAGGGCGTTTGCTGTCGGCCGAAACATGGTTCAGTGCTGCGGCAAACGCAGGAAGATCAAATCGACCTTCAGCATCATAAAACGTAAGCGGATGGCTTCCGGGGATGATTCCACTCGATTTCCATTCTTCGGGGGTTCGGATATCGACAACCAAGGCACCCTGCGCCTCAAGCGCTGCAAGCTCCCCTGTCCCTATGGGCTTCAATTCTTGATTCCAACCGATTGCCGGAATCATTAGCCCTAGTGACAAAGTGATCGTTAAGAGATGACGCATTCTGTAACTCCCATAATTAAGTCAGTGTTCTGATCGGTGAATTATCCATCGTTCGTGATTCCGAGAGAAATACTCGGGAACTTTTTTTTCCTGTTGTAGACAAACACGCATCTGGGTTGGTGGGAATTAATCCGGATGGGGGAACACGCGAGGTCTGGGGTTATGAAAATCCCACGGAACCGGCAGGAAACGCCAGAGTCCACGGTGCCCCGCCCTGATAACAATTACGAATAATGGTGAATCAGATGTCGTTTAATTTCGGTAGCAGCGATCAATCCTCGTCGCTCGACGGGGTCTCAGCCAATCCCAAAGCCCTCTACGGCGGTATTGCCGCTGCATTGGTTCTGGGACTTGTTTATCTTGGATTCAGCGGTGGCTCCACCTCGGAATCCCGTGTAG
>CAYFOC010000082.1:0-7769 GCA_964344615.1 uncultured Methylococcus sp. | reverse complement strand
AGACAACGTCACCTAACGCTTCCTGAGCGTAATCCGTAATCCCAACGGTGATCAGCCCGTCTCCATCCTTGCTCGCCCATTGGTGGGCTTTGGTGTAGCGGAGTTCTTGAGGTACAAGCGCCATATCGGTAACCTTGGGATAAAAGACATTTAGCAGAACTCGCTCGGAGGGCCGCCTAGGTCTCTAAAAGCTTAACGCATCAGAAGATCGGCGGTTTTTCGCCCTTTTCTACGGTGTTCTTTTCGAGATAGTTGTAGGCAGGACACCACTGCAAGATCGCGAGCGCAGCAACCGCGACACCGATCAGCATGAGAATGCCATTTTGTTCAACAGCGGCGATGACCATGATGCCAACACTCGCTGCCAGACGATACTGCTGATCTTTGCGACCAACGTTGAACTTGCGCTTCAGAAGATTTTTCAACTCTACGCTCACCGTTTCTCTCCTCGTGTGCAGGGGTCTTTCGACCCTATATATCGTTTTTTGCCACAACAGAGTACAGACTCGCTGAAGCGGCATTTCTTAGATTAATCGTATCATTGGGAAGTCATGCTCGCCACGGTTTATCGGCAAAAAATCGATTTTGGAGGTAGAGTAGCCGGACTACCCCATACGTCCCAGAGTCATGCCTATCTTTTTTTATAACATTCCGTTTCGTAACGTACTGATTCTGATCGTAATGCTCTGTAATCTGGTCGGGTGCGCCCCATCGCTTTACAAAACAAAGCTCCAGCCGGAGGAAAGGGCGGTTATTTGTGGTTACAGCGTACCTTGGGAGCGTTCAGAGTGCCTTGATGAAGCCGACCAGCAAATCGAATGGTGCAAGGAGGCTCTGGGGCAAGAGCATGACTGTTGGAACACCTTGCTGGGTGATTATTCTGCTTACCGTGGGGCTTATCCCGTCTCGGATTCTCAGTATTTTGAGTTTTTGCATTACCCTATCAAGGTTAGGCCGCTCCTAGATCGGATGAAACACGACCATCCCATCCCGTAATCAACTTGAATTTCTCTGCGGTCGTTCTATGATCCCAGACAGGGAGTCGCCCGGTGGTGGGTTTACTGTCGGTTGTCTCCTAAGGGCGCAAGCCGCGCCTACACTCTAAATTTGAACACAGAGGCCCGAATGATTCGTTTCCTGACCCTTGCTCTTGTGCTGATTGGCTCGATGACCCTCACGGGTTGCGAGGAAGGCCCGTTCGGTAATAACGCACCGCAAGGGCGGCCGGACTGGATGAAAGATCGCAAACCGGCCAATAGCCCCGAAAATAACCAGTAATTACAGAAGGACCCGGGCGACCGGGTCCTTTCGTATCAAAGCCCCAGATCACCGAGTGACGGGTGATCGTCGGGTCTCCTGCCCAATGGCCAGAAAAACTTTCGATCCGTTTCAGAAATCGGAAGATCATTGATGCTGGCAAAACGCCTCATCATCTGTCCCTGCTCGTTAAACTCCCAATTCTCGTTTCCGTACGACCGAAACCAATGCCCAGAGTCGTCTCGCCACTCGTAGGCAAAACGAACTGCGATGCGATTTTCAGAGAAGGCCCAGAGTTCTTTTATCAGCCGATAATCGATTTCACGGGACCACTTCCGCTTCAAGAACTCAACAACGGCCGGACGACCGCTGAGAAATTCTGATCGATTGCGCCAGAGTGTGTCTGGCGTATAGACCAGAGACACACGTTCAGGATCCCGGGAGTTCCAGGCATCCTCCGCCAATCGAATCTTTTGTGTAGCCGTCTCACGGGTAAAGGGGGGGATGGGTGGTTTTATTTCCATGAGCCTTTCTAGAGTCTTAGGGAGTAAATGCCATTTGGGGCTGTCTCGACTTCTGACAGCCACTATGGAACTTAAGTGAAGCTGATACTCTCCAATCACTCGGGTGCGATTGATTCGAACTAATCTTCTGGTGTGGAGATCACTCATGAACCTTTATTACATTGGTCTCGCTATTGTGGTTCTGGTCCTAGGCGAAGTTTTGTTGCTTGCCAATAATCGCAACAACGAAGATGGCTGGGCTGAATATCGAGACAGTCATAACTGCAAGGCCGTCGCCCAGATAGAAGTGAGCAACCGGGCTGGTTATCTCTGTGATGATGGCGAAGTTCATTACCGCTGGCGACAAATGCGATAGGCGTCCCCGGGTAACACTTAGCCGAGTTAATGATGGGCTTGACGGAAGCTTGCTAGGAAAAGGTCCTCAGTCCCGTGATCATGATCTTGGTTTCACGAAGTTGCTCCAGCAGTTCACTCACAGGCATGTCCATGTAGCTTGCGTTATGGCTGTGTTCCGATTGGATGTCCACGTTCAGCCCCTGCTCCCTCAACGCCTTCCCGATCAAAGCAATCAAGGGACTTTTGCCGGAATGTTCCGGGCCTTCAATAGTGATGTGAAGCATGGCTATCCTTAAAAGATGGGATCAGATCAGTTGCAAGAATTGCCGACATTTTGGCGCTAAGCTCGATTCGAGTCCATGGTGTTGATACACCAAAGACTAAAAAATTGGGATGGACCAAGTGGTGTAGATGCCTGTGACAAGCGATCCATTGAAAACGAGAGGGGCATACCTGAAGGGGCGCTCAACCAACTCTAGAATGTCGTGATCAGTTGGGTTCGTCCTTTGATCATATCTTGGGTGTAACGATAAAAGTGATAGTGACAAACCATTTCAACCACATAATCAAAATATCGCATGGGATAGGGCGCTTGTCTCGCAAATTCAAAAAGTTGGCGGAGATAAAACCATCTCAAACCATCTTCATGTGCGGTGACAAATAGACGGGTGAACAGAGCGAGGGTAAATCCGAGTGACATTCCCAGATAGCGTATTTGTGTCGGGCGAGGGATTTTTGGGACGCGAACATTTTCCGCGTATTGGTAGAAACGCCTTTTGACATAAAGGTCATTCAGCCGCCCGAAATAGGACTCTGGGGAATAAATATCCTCAAGGAGATCAAGGTACCCATTTGCCAGTTCCTGTCGTGACATTCGAAGAGGAATCACGTTCGTCCCATGGTCCGGGGTATCCTTGGGATCTAGTCTGGATTCTTTCTGGAGCCTCTCATACAGCGGTGTTTTAGGTATGGCAGACAGGAGACCCACCATGGCTTGGGTGATCGCTGATTTACCTATGAAATGCTTTTGTATCTCAAAGATATCCTGCGTATCCGAATCGAAACCGACGATGAGTCCGCAAGTGACCTTGATCCCGTAAGACTGAATCTTATGGATTTTTCCAAGCAGAAAGGCGTCCGGACCATCATTCTCAGGCTCTTCATGCCCAGATCGGGGCGTACGCTGAATATTCTGAATTTTCCGCGTTTCTCGAAGCGATTCAGGATTCGGGGTTTCGACACCGACAAAAACCGTACGAATATTGGCGCGAACAAAAAGTTCGAGCAGATTTTCATCATCTGCAAGGTTGATCGAAGCTTCTGTATGCAGCGATACCAAGTAACGTTTTGAAATCTGCCACTGTTCGATGGCTTCGAGAATCGGGATCAGTGCTTTCCGATTACCGATGATATTGTCGTCGACTAGAAAGACCGCCATGATTCCAGCCTTGTACCAGGCTTCAAGTTCTTCGATGACCTGATCAGGGCTTTTAACGCGCGGGGTTCTCCCAAAGGTGACGATGATGTCGCAGAATTCACAGAGGAACGGGCAACCTCTCGACATCTGAATGCTACCCTGGAGATACCGGTCCACTTTCAAAAGATCCAGACGTTGCGGAGGCAACGCTTTCATATTGGTTCTTTCGGACTGTTCGTACCTCGTCTCGTGGCAGCCCGCTTGCCAGTCCTGGAGGAAGTGCGGCCAGGTCTCATCCGCCTCGCCGACGAAAATGACGTCAGCCAGACCATCAAGGTCATTTTCCTGAACGGTAATCCAGGGGCCTCCGACAACAAGAAATAGCCCGCGAGCCTTCAGTTCCTTTGCAATGGCTCTCATTCTCTCTCGCTGCACGATCATCCCTGTCAGCCCGACGATATCGGCTGATTCAATCAAGGAATAATCCAGCGGTTCGACCGCTTCATCCATCAGGATGACCTCATGCTCAGGAGGTGTGAGGGCGGCCAGCAAAGGAAGCGCTGAGGTTGGTGTGACAGCCTTTCGGTTAAATATCCTCAAGGAATGATTGAAGTTCCAGTAACTGGTCTTGAATTCCGGATTGATGAGGACAATTCGAGCCATTTTTCTTGTCTTAGCGGGGGTGATTCGGAGAAAGTGAGGTCGACTTAGTGTTTGCCCGCCACCTCGAAAATAACCATTTCAGCATCGCTGCCACCCACATTTTGAATCGTCATTTCTGCACCGGTTTCCCAGAAGGTGTCACCGGGCCCATACGTCTGCGTCACACCATGGTCTTCAACCTTGAGGCGCCCCTTCAGAATATAGCGGGGGCCTTGAGCATCGTGGGTATGAAGCGGGGTCTTGAAGCCGGGCGGAAAGTTCACGCGGATCACCCGTGTTTCCAACGATTCACTCAAGCCGTCAAGATTCCGCTTCATGAGGAGTTGTCTGCTCATGGTTTCTCCTGGAGAAGTCTCCGCATAAGCGCTCAGGGGAAGCAGAGCGCAGAATAGAACCGTGAATTTTTTTAGAGATAGAAAGGCTTTCATTTTTTTGTTTTCAGAAAGATATCAACGAAGTCTAGTTACATGGAATTTAGATGATTCAGAGATCAAAGTGGTCTCTAAATGTCAGGCCAGTGGCGTTCGATGACGAGGCTTTCGAAAAAGGAGATGCAAGTCGCCAAGAGCGCCTTCGTCATATCCCCCCTCGCAGTAGGCCAAATAGAATTCCCAAAGTCTGATGAAGGCTTGGGAGTAGCCGAGTGCCCGAACCTCCGCCTCTTTCTCAAGAAAACGCTCGCGCCACAGTCTAAGGGTCTTCGCGTAATGGCTGCCGATGTCTCGGAGGTAAATGAGTTGTAAGTCGCTTGCCCGGGTTGCTGCATCCACGAGCGGCTGGATGGCTGGAATACAGCTACCGGGAAAGATATATCGCTTGATGAAGTCCACTTCATCGCGGGCTCTTAGATATTCCCGATCATTGATCGTGATGGCCTGAATCAACATGAGCCCATCATCAGTGAGCAGTTCAGAACATTTCCTAAAGAAGGTTTCAAAATAATGATGTCCAACGGCCTCGATCATTTCGATCGAGACCAGCTTGTCAAATTTCCCATCAAGGTCTCGATAGTCTTTCTTCAGCAGGGTTATCCTGTCTTGAAGCCCTGCCGCCCTGATTCTGTTGGCAGCAAGTTCGTACTGGTTTGAGGATATGGTTGTGGTCGTGACATGGCAGCCGTATTTCTGGGCTGCATGCAAGGCGAATCCGCCCCATCCGGTACCAATTTCTACCACCCGATCACCCGGCATGAGATCAAGGCGTCGGCAGATTTCATCAAGTTTGGCGATAGAGGCCTCATGCAGTGTGAGCGATGGAGGATCAAAGAGTGCACAGGAATACATCAGGCTTTCATCCAGAAAAAGCTTGAAGAAGTCATTTCCAAGATCATAGTGCGCTGCGATGTTTCTGCGACTTCCCTCGTGGCTGTTTCGATTCAGCCAGTGAAGCCAGCGTCGAAATGGCGCCGCAAAAATGGCTAGGCCGCCATCAAGGCCGTCAATCACCTTTCGGTTTCTGACCATGAGCCGGATCAGGCCCGGTAGATCTGAACACTGCCAATCTCCTGCAACGTAGCTTTCTGCAGCACCCAGGCTACCGCCAAAGGCAGTGTCTCCATAAAACGCGGGATGATTGATTTCGAGGGTTATGGAGACATCGAAAGCTTGCGATTTACTTCCAAATCGGGTTGTTCCCCCATCAATCAGGATCAATTCTCCCTCAGAGAGTTGACTAAGTTGCTGGTGTAACAGTTTTCGTCCTACACGATTGATCCACCCTCGATTGCGGGTTTTTACGAAACTGTCGTCGTGGAGAGCAATGCTTGATCTGTTCATGAGCGGAGGTCTCCGTCTTCTGGCTTGGGGGTGTCAGGATGATCGTAGACGGGCAGGCCCTTTAGTTTCAGCTTCATCGCCTCGTAGTAAATTCCAGCGATCACCTTGATGCTCATCGGTATGAACATCAGGAGGGCACGTGCTAGGTGATAACCGTTCATCGGATACCGCGTCATATTCAGGGAAGCATCAAAAACTTTTGTGCATTCCTGTTCGAGCCGCATGTGAACGTTCAGTTTTTCTTCAGGTTCCGAGAATCGCCAGTCGTAGAGGAGATCCATCGGCATGAAAGGTGAAACATGAAAGGTTTTGGGGAAACAATAGCGGTGCATATTCGCTAATCGCTCATCGTTCTCGGGTATGAGCACGTAGGTCTTTCTCTCGTTCCAGGGCGTATTGGTGATTTCGGCGACGATCGTCTGGATCTGTTTTCCATCGGGGTGGAAACAATAATAAAAACTGACTGGATTGAAGCAATAGCCGAAATATCGGAGATGGGTGAGAAGTCTGATGGATCCCTTGGGTTCAGGTCCACCCGCGGCGAGAACCACTTCGCGAACCTTTTCGGCGATTGATCCTGAATCCCCCCCCAAGTAGTCCTGGCGGCGAAACCAGGCTAGATTTGGTGAGTGACTGGACCAAAACCATCGGCCTTGAAAGACCTGGTCGATTTCGTCCAGATCCAGATAGGCCATGAAAATCCTGTAGCTGAAGTGGTGCTCCTTCGGAGAGAACCGTCGATGGCGGACGATGCCCTCATAGAGATAACTGTTCAAGGTAGGTTGTCCCGAATGGTTTGGGCAACGCGGAGGCCACTCTTGACACCATCCTCATGGAAACCAAATCCCCAGTAGGCTCCGGCGAAATGGGTGCGTTCTATACCACTGATTTCGCCATGTCTGGATTGGGCTCTGATGGTCTCGGGAGTATAGGCTGGATGGTGGTAAGTCATTTTCCGAAGCACCCGTGATGGGTCGATGGCTTGGTCGTGATTCAGGGAGACACAGAACGTCTCCTTGGACTTGATGCCCTGGAGGATGTTCATGTTGTAGGTGACGGATACACGATCCCCTTCAGATCGTGGAATGTGGTAATTCCAGGATGCCCAAGCCAGGCGGCTTTTGGGTAGTACGCGCTGGTCAGTGTGCAAAATGGCTTGGTTTTCCTGATAGCGCATGCTCCCCAAGACTTCGCGCTCCGTTTTTGTCCGATCTCTCAGGAGTTCAAAGGCTTCATCGCTGTGACAGGCCAAAATGACTTCGTCGAAGGACTCCATGCCGAGTGCTGTTGTCTCAATATTCACCCGGTCTGGATAACGATGTATGCCTTTTACTGGTGTGGACAGCCGAATCCTTTCTCTGAAAGGTCGTGTCAATGGCTCTATATAACGACTGGACCCACCTCGAATGACCCGCCAAACCGGTCGGTCATCGACACTCAGCATTCCGTGGTTTTTAAAAAAGCGAATAAAAAAGCGGGCAGGGAAGCGCAACATGTCATCCGGTCCTGCTGACCAGATTGCGGCTCCCATGGGGATGATGTAATGATCTTTGAATGCCGTTCCGTAACGTCCCGCCGAGATGTATTCGCCCAGAGTAATCTCATCATTACCCGAATCAATGAATTGAGGGGCCTCTCGGTTGAAGCGTAGGATATCCCTGATCATTCCATGAAAGCGAAGTGAAAACAGATTGCGGCGCTGGGCAAAGAGCGCGTTAAGGTTGGTGCCGTTGTATTCGAGCCCGGTTTTTTCACAGCGCACACTGAAGCTCATATGGCTCGGCTGGGATTCGACGC
>CAYFOC010000081.1:0-7799 GCA_964344615.1 uncultured Methylococcus sp. | reverse complement strand
GGCTTGAAGAGGTCCCAGCCTTCATCATCTTTGGAAAGGTTTGAAGACATGGCACAGGGTTTGCTGTCTTAATCTTGTTAAGTTGTGTCTCAGGACTTCTCTCGGTCCCTTACTCTGGCGACGTGCCGAATTGGACGTCGCCACTTTTTGGGATATGAAGTCTAGTGGGACTTCACCGGCATCTGCTCCAAAACGACGGGGTCATACTCCGGCAGATTGTTGAGCACATGCAAGAAGGAATCTGAAGAAATACTGACTTCGCCCCTAAAAGGATTATCGACCGTCATTAACAGGAAGATGATAGACCCCATGAAGGTGGAGTAAATCACCGTGACAAAGAGATGGGTGGAAAATCGGGGTGTATGCAACAGGTAGATCAGGGGGAGATGCAGCACGGCACCCATCACAATAATCACCCAGAACACCGCCGGAATGCCTACAGAAACCGACTCGACGCGAAGCCTCCGCGCTTCAGACAGTCGATTGAAAGCCGTTAGGGACTCTTCATAAAGCGCCTGATCCGCCAAGCCTTTCGGCTGATATCGGCCCAAGGCTGCGTGTAATCTCGAAAGAATATGCGTACCCGTCGCTTTGATGACCCCATCGCGCTGGGCAGGCCAGGCGACTTCGATGACATCCTCCAGATACTCTTTCAGGACGTGTTGCATTTCAGCTTTCAAGGGTGGTTTTAAGGCACTGATATCTCGATAGAGCGAGGCTACAGCGGCAGACTCCTTTGACACAATCTCATCACAGTCATCGAAGTTTTCCCACGCTGCTACGGTTACAAGACCCAGTAAAAGTCCGTATAGAACCCCGTAGGCTGAAATAATCCCGTTAGTGGCTTCGTTGGTCTCAACACTCGTCCAGAGTGTTCGATAAATCCAATCCCGGGTCAGGAAAAGTCCGACGACGGCAACCGTCAGATAAATAAAGATCACTCCGACACCGAGTAACCCGTTAGGAAGATCGTAGATCCAGTAAAAATCAAAAAGATTGGTCATAGTCGCTGGGCTATTGAAGAGAGACCTCGGTTGAATGGGTTATTCCATGAGCTTCATGATACAGCTGGAATATTGATTGCTGCCCGTCTTAAATAGTTTGGCGCAATCCTTCCTGGCTTCATCAAACTTTGCATCCGTCGGATGAACCTGATTACCCTGTTGGCTCGCCCACTGCGAGTAGGTCGCCGTCCCGCCAGCAGCAGGAACCGGTGCGTTCTGGATCTGCTGCGCACGATAAGCATCCATCTTATCCTCCATCTGCCGTTGCATAGCAGGAGACCGCATGCGCATCATGGAACTGCCACTGGACATGGCATCACTCTGAGCGTGTTGATTGGAGCAAGCGGATAGCAGGATTCCGAGGATCAAAAATATAGCAAGGCATGAGTTTCGCTGGGTCTTCATGAGTGTGTAAGGTCTTTCCAACTTAAAAAAGCGATTCGCTACTGAGCTTGTCTGATTTCTTGAAGCAAATGCCGGTAGGGTTCTGCACTGACGTGGACCTCCCCTCTGAAAGGGTGATCAATCACCGCAATGAGAAAATACATCGACCCTATGATCAGGCAATAACTCGCCATCAAAATGTAACGCACCACCATGGAGGGCATATGCACAAAGAAAATCATAAAGGTGGTGATCAATCCCCCGATCAACAGCACGTACCAGAATACGCCAGGAACCGCATCCTCCAGGGAATGGTTGATACGATCCTGGCGAATCAGGGTGAGTGAACGAAAACTCTCCACCAATTCGGCAAAAATGCGCTCCTCTTTAGCTCCACTTGGCGTCATGCGATAGAGTGTCTCTCGAATATCTCGAAAAGAATTCGTACTGCCATTCACAAACTCTCCGCGCTCGGCACTCGGCCAATCTTTTTCAAGCACAGCTTCTAGATACCGGATATCCAAATCTCTGATCTGTTCGCTTGAAGCCCCTTTGGCAGCGTAGGTCAGATGATGAAAATCATTTATGGCAGAAACCTCTGCGCTAATAATTCGTTCAACTTCCTCGAAATTATCCCAGCAGGCCACCGCCGTTAAACCGACGAGAATGCCATAGGCCACTCCGACGCATTGCGCAAAGAAATTAAGCGCCTCATTACTCTCAAGCCCCAGAGAGAGCCGATGTTCGAAATATCGTTTGAAGAGGGTTAATCCCCCACACCCAAAGATGAGTAGAGGAACAATGAAGGAGATCGCCACCTCAACGTTGGTCAGGCTGTAGATCCAATTAATCCAAACATTAAAAATCATGGATTGATTCAAAAAATTCAAAATAAAGACACTGGAAGAATTCTATCGAGTATTGCAAGGGCCTGCCTATCACGGAGGCCTCCCGCCTTAAAGCCTGAATTCAGACTGAACGTAGACATAATTAACATTACTGTGATCCAAAGGCGCCCCGGGTGCCTGCTCTGCAAAAGCACCCTTCATGAGTACCTGATAACCCGCCTGTAAGGAAAAATTGAAATGGGCATCCCACCGCGCTGAAAGTTCGACCGTTTCCCCGACATACTTCCCAGATTGACCCGAAGGGTCTGAAAGCTTGGCCGAAACCCAACCAGAAGTTGATGCCGGGTCAGCGAGCCACCAGTTACGATGACATACAAACATGAAGAAATCCTGACCCGGCTCAAAAACCATCCGGACACCGGGACTCATGATGTTCGTCCGGGCAAAGAGACCCAGGATACCCGTGGGTCCAAACTCGAAGACGGTGAGCCCGTAGAGGGGATCAAAGTGTGAACTGGCAAAATCCCATTGCGCAACGAGCCTTGGTTTCCAAGGGGCATCAAAGCTATAACCCATCTGGCCATGGACCATCAAGGCTCCAACAGCGCTGGGGACGGCATTGTTAACCAAGGACCGTGTTCCCGTCTGCCCCACGGTTTCCAACTCGTAATCCCACGTGCCTTGAGTGGGCTCGCGAAAGAAACGGATACCAGGGGTAAACAGCACTCGACTCGCGGGTTGTAACGTTGGCTCTGAGAGATAGTAAAGATAGAGTTCACTATGGTGATGCTCAGGCAAACGCCGGGTGAAAAATCCGCCGGTAAAAATACTATTGGTTTCAGGCCGATTCCAGACCACATTATTATGAAGTAGCCCTTCCTTGGTATTTGGAAGGAGTTTTTCCGGAGTGGTGGCAAACAGCGTCAACTCCCAGTCCCCCGATTTCTCCCTGAACCGCTGTTGTAAGCCCACGAAGGATTGCTGATCGTTACGGAACGCGTAGCGACCCACAATACGGGAACTGCCGAGACTGATGATCATTTGACCGAGCTTGGTTTCAGAGTCAACCGGAACGTCAAAGAGATCACGATTGATCCAGGCCGTGTAGATCTGGCTGAAATTTCCGGCATTGACCATCCCATTGGTCAAACTATTCGGATCTGAGGAACCATATTGTCGGGCATCCCAGAATTCGGCGCCGAATCGAAAGGTGTCACTGGGTCTGATTTCCCCCCAAACCACTGACTGGATTGGAAAGGAATATTGCCCCTGCGTCGTGTCCTTGATCCAGGGCGTGTTGTAATCCTCGAACCGCACCCGCTCCTCTACGGTCAAGGAAGCCCATGCGGGAAGATCTAGCATCTTGTGGAGCGTAATATCCTGTCGTAAATCCCACGCGGCGGTATCCGCGAGTTCGTCACGCCGTGTCGAAGCCCAGGCACTTAAAGAGCGTCTGGGCCTGTTCTCGAAGCGCTCCAATTCAGGATCCTGCTCCGCCATCGGCTTTTCAGGCCCATCGGCGGAGATTGGTGGCGAGATGGGCTGGTTATCGGCTTTTGCCGACAAACTCAACGCATTGAGCAGCAGCATGGTCGCTGATATACCCCATATGCTTCTCATGCGCTGAAACGCCTCAACCCCTTATTTCTGATGATCAGATATCAATCTGCGTATGCATTTCAACGACATCGTCTGGCGGGATACTCAGAATATCAGCCACCAATGCGGAATTCCTCAACACGAGGATAAAAAGATTCTCTCGCCATATCGAAAGACCCGGACGGTCGGTGGCAATAGGCCGAAAACGACTGACAAAATAGGTTAGATCTTCATCATCAAATGGCAGCAAATCATGGCGTTTCCAACGTTTGATCATGACATTGACGTCCGGCACCTCCATAAAGCCATAGTCCGCAGTGACATGAAAACATCCAGCCCCAAGATCCTTGATATGGAATTTCTGGAGCGGTTTTTCCCGAGGATGGTGTGTCACGATAATGGTTAGAAAGATAACCGTCTCATGAAGACTTTTGTTGTGCTTAACATTCTTTCTCAGTGCGCCTGGAACGCCCTCCCCGGGTGCTACCAGATAAATACCTGTCCCTGGAACCCGTAACACGGTCGGAATGACCGATTCCAAATAGTGTGGAATATCACGTTTAAGATGGCTGACTCTTCTACGCAAGACCAGCATGCCCTCGTACCAGGTCGTCATGATGGTAAAAACCAGAGTCCCTAAGAGGAGGGGTAGCCACCCTCCGTCCATGAACTTGAGCAGATTGGCTCCAAGAAAAGCACTATCCACAACCCCAAAAAACAGTACCAGTGGCAAGGCTTTCCAGACCGGCCAATGCCAGCGATGTCTTGCCACCATATAGAAAAGAAGGGTCGTCATGAGCATGGTCCCGGTAACCGCTATGCCGTATGCGGAAGCCAACTTTGAGGAAGACCCGAATAAAAGTATCAGAATGATCACTCCGACCATCAGCCAACGATTAATACCCGGAAGGTAGATCTGACCTCGCTCAGTTTCCGAGGTATGCTCAATCCTCAGCCTCGGAAGATAGCCCATCAAAAACGCTTGCTGTGTGAGAGAAAATGCGCCTGAAATGACCGCCTGTGAAGCAATGACAGTCCCAAGGGTTGCAAGCCCTACCATGGGAACGAGGGCCCAATCGGGGAACATCAGGAAAAATGGTTCATGCCGATCATCAGGATAGGCCAGCACATGTGCCCCCTGACCGAGATAATTGAGGATCAAGGAGGGATAGACCAGGGCAAACCAGCTCGCACGAATAGGTTTTATTCCAAAATGCCCCATGTCCGCATAGAGGGCTTCTCCACCGGTCACGGCAAGCACAACGGCCCCAAACACCATCAAGGTGGCTCCCGGGTGCGCCATGATGAAATGAATCGCGAACCAAGGATTAAAGCTTAGTAGGACTCTCGGTACTTCAATGATCCGGTCTATTCCGACAATGCCCAAGACACAAAACCAGACCAGCATGATGGGCCCAAACCACTTCCCTACTCCTGCCGTGCCATGTTTCTGGATCGCAAAAAGACCGACCAGCACACTCAGCGCAATCACGAGCACATAGGGTTCAAAGGCCGGGGTAATCAGCGATAGCCCCTCGATGGCACTCAGCACGGAAATCGCCGGAGTAATGACCCCGTCGCCATAGAAAAGAGCGGCCCCAATGAGACCCGCAAGGATCACCAGTCGTCGACTGTATCGGCCTTTGTGGTGCCCCTCCAGCACCAGCGCGAGCAAAGCCATGATGCCCCCTTCCCGGTCATTATCTGCCCTCATAATGAAGGTCACGTACTTGAATGTGACTACAACCGTAATCGCCCAGACGATGAGTGAGAGAATCCCAAAAACATTGAAGTCGCTCGCTTCTCCCCCAGCGACATGGAGACACTCACGGAAGGTGTACAGCGGGCTGGTACCAATATCACCGAACACAACGCCTAAAGCGGGAATGGCAGACCTTCGAATCCAGTGATGATGAAACTGTTGGGTGTGGGACATGTTATGTTGCTGACTGAATGAATTGTGTGAAACCGAAAAAGCTTGCCGTTAAAAACATATTGCCTGTCGACTTTAATCAAAATTCATTCAGGCACTATAGAGGGGTTCGAGAGAAATCCTGAAAAAATAACCTGAAAGGGACCCTTGCGTATAATTTCTCCAGGACATCACTTTTAATCAATGAAGAACGCACATGCTTTTTTTTAGCCCTTCCCTGATTATTGCCGCTATCGGGCTGGCCATAGCCTATTTTTGGGCGGGGCTCGACGGGCTAACGGTCGCGTTTCTTCTGGCTCTGCTTCAAGTTGCGCTGTCATTCGACAACGCGATCGTAGACGCAACGATACTGCGCAACATGAGCCCCAAATGGCAGAAAAGATTCCTAACCTGGGGCATGCTCTTTGCTGTTTTTGGCGTGCGTATGCTGCTGCCTCTCGCCATCGTGGCCTTTACCAGCCGACTCTCTCTTGGGGATGTCGCCCGAATGGCAGCCCATCAACCTGAAGTTTACGCTCAACATATCGGTGCCGCACAAAATCAGATATCCGCTTTTGGAGGCATGTATCTCTTGATGCTGTTCTTTTCATTCTTTTTTCAAGGTAGCCAAACCATTCATTGGATCGCATGGCTTGAAAAAAGACTGATTCGGCTTGGACAGATCGCTTCGATTGAAGTCGCGTTGGCACTCCTTACCCTCATTACCCTGCAAAGTTTCTTGGCCACTGAACAAAAGCAACCCGTTGTTATTGCAGGCCTCGTCGGGGTTGTCTTATTCCTATTCATCAAGAGCCTCTCCGAGATTCTGGATTCGGAAAACCCTCAAAAGAGAACCCGACGTGGTCTAGATGCCTTCATTTTTTTGGAGGTGCTCGATATGTCCTTTTCGCTCGACAGCGTAATTGGTGCATTTGCAATGAGCCAGGACATTGTCATTATCCTGATTGGTCTTACCATTGGGGCGATCGTCGTCCGTCAAATGACCCTCTTCATGGTCAAGAAAAGTACGCTGGATTATTTCCTGTTTCTCGAACATGGGGCCCATTATGCGATCGGGGCCCTTGCCATACTCATGCTGTTCACACTGTTCCAGAAAATCCCGGATCTCATGATCGGTGGCATTGGCCTTGGCATCATTCTGGTGTCCCTTTGGGCTTCTATCAGACATCAACGGAATACTGTCGAGTGATCCCTTTTTCACATTCCCAACAATACCGCCGTCTGGGAGGCGAGCAGAATCTCAACGCCTCAAAGAGGCGGCTTTCTCACGCCACGAATTGACTGATCCAAAGTGCCGGCGATTAATTGCTCAAGACGCTTATCGAGCGCTTCGACCAGAATACGACTTAACCTGACCTCCGCCTGCTCATGATTTGAGAATTGAATCGAACCCACCGTGTGGGTATCGATGGGTTCATCCTGCCCTTTGATGTGAGCGCGCTCTACAATTTTGCCGTCGCGCGTGTGGACTGCAGAGAGGTCATAGGTCAGCGTGATGCCAGAGACAGCGTCGGTATGCCAGTCATTGATTAGAATAAAAAGAGAGCCTTTAGCGCTATCGGGGGGCGAACGGCTATCCACCAATCGATTCTTGACGCTTTCGGCGAGACTCTTGCAGTGTTCGGTGGAATGAACAGCGTGTGGGAGTGGACACCCATCAATGTTGATCACCGTCCTTCGATTTCCGAAACCATCCTTGGCATAACCTACATAGCCCGGGATCTCTGATTTGGACAGGACCTCAATCCGGAGATCCTCAACGTGGACCTGCTCCACCGGCAATAGGCCTAACTTAGGAGGTAAAGCACCATAGTCGTAGTAATCAATAACAGCAACAGAGGCAGGCATGAGGCCACAACTCGTTCCCAACATCAAACAGACCAGCCCGACCCTGTGAATTGCTCTTGAAATAATCAACATATCCTGATGTTTTGTTGGCCTTCAAAACCGACAGCCATGAATAGCTTCGTTATAATCCAGTGATTTTAAACCCAAAGTCATTAACGGCGTTGGCAGAGATAACGTCTTGAG
>CAYFOC010000080.1:0-7854 GCA_964344615.1 uncultured Methylococcus sp. | reverse complement strand
CACATTTGGGCCAGAGACGTCGTAATCATGACGGTTGATGCCACGCTGTAGCCCAGTCCTCCGATCATGGTGAGCCAGGCGAATATCGGATGATATTTGGTCAGCCACCAGGACAAAACGTCCATGAGCAGAAACACGAAAGGCGTAGAGATCAGGATCAGTTTCCACCGCAACGGATACTGAGCCAATGCAAAGATCCAACCTACAAACAGGAAGATGAAAGAGATTCCGAACAGATGGATGTGCGATACGCGGGTCAGAGAGGCGATGCTGGCACCTTCATCGACGGCTGCGACTTTCTTCACGTTTTCAAACTGCGTGAAATCGGGAATTGATGCACCCGGTGCATGGCACCCGACGCAATACTGGTCGAATATCGGTTTGATTTCCTGAGTCCATGCAATCGGACTAGACTCATCACGTGCCCACTGGATAATCTTGAAACGCTCCTCATCGGGCGCCATCGGCTTCATCTGGCCCTTGAGCATGGACTCCAGCTTGGAGCCACTGCGATTTCCATAGTAACTGTAGACAATGTCGTTGATGGAAAGGCCCGGCTTGCCATCTGCCTTGCCATGCGTTTCCATGATCTGGAAACCCGCCATCAAAAGACCGACACCGATAACCAGAAGGAAGCCGGTATAAAGGATTCGGAACGATGCGGGTAGTTTGCTGAGCGTCGTCACTTGGGGATTCACGAGATTACTCCGTTAAAGCGGTATTCCAGACCCGCAGATTAGAACCCGCCTTTGATCTTGGTTCAAGACCTTCAACCGAAACGCCTTATGCTATAAAAAGGATCTTGGCCGATCCAAAGGGTCCCGTGAGGGTCCGGAAAGTCGCCGATCGAATCGGCCTTCAATCTTTCACTATTTTAACGTTGCGCACCATGACATCCAGAATTCTCAATATCCCGTCTCTAACGCTCCTGAGGAGCGGTGTCCTTGCCGTTGCGGCGATCGGGGCCGGCCTCCTTGGGGGTTGCGGGGAAGATTCGAAAAGCGGCGGCCAAACGAGTGCTGAAGCATTTATCGAAGGAAACATTTCCGATATCCACGGCCCCATGAGCACTGGCAAGCTTGAAGTGAAGGACAAAGGCAATCGCAACATTCTCACGCAGGACATGAATGGGGAGAGCAATCATTTTGCAATCCGGGTTCCAGCAGGGACGAGCTATCCCATCCTGCTGGTCTTCACTCCCCCGCCAGGCGGTGTCAGCAATGTGGTGAGGGCCGTTGTCACCAGTCCGCTGGCAGATCGCATGGACATCACGGACATCACCAGTCTGGTTGTCGATGCCGCTTTAGCGCTCGGGGGGCTCTCAGAGGAGAACATTGCAAAAGCATCTGGCGGTGCCATTGGACTGCGGCAACGCCAGGGCGTCAGCGCCGGAGCCGGTGGCGGTGGCTCAGGTGCAGGACAAAGTGCGGGTGGCGTGAGCCGTGGCGGACATGGCGGACACGACATGTCCGGTTCAGGTGGGTCACCCGGCACAGCAGGCGCCGGTGGCACCATGGAAGGCATGCAACACTAACCCTTCCTTCAAGGCGGCCTTCGGGCCGCCTCATTCGTTAAGGACTTTTCAGACGGCTTCGAGAAAACATGGGAGCGTGAAGGTCATCCAGAGGGTGACCAAAGCCGTTAAGAAAAGAACGCTGGAGGCGAGCCAGCCCGTGATCCTTGATCCCAGGAGCGCGACATATACCCCCTTCATGATCCCGTTGCTCCCTGCTGCCATGGCAATCGCGCCAGCTACCAGCGCTTTCGATTTGACCAGTGAACCACTGACGATGGCCAGGACAAAAGGGTCAATATCCGTGAGGCCTGACAAAAGAGCCATATCTCTCAATCCGTGACTTGGAAAAGCGGAAAGCAGGTAGTGCGTCAGTCCCGTAATCAAAAGAAACGATCCAGCAAAAAAGGCGGCGGCGGTCAATTCAAGAGGATTCGTGTTGGCAAGGCTCTCGGCATTGGAAGTAACTCTGACGGTTGACCATCGGTTAATCAAAAACGCGACCAACATCAGAAATAAACTCAGGATCAGAAAGACTGGAGCCAAAATGATCCCAACGGCGACGTCAAAGATCGCTGCCAGAATCAAAAGGCGAAGGTACATCATCCCTGAGGCCATGATGATGCCCGCGGCATAGGCCATGGATTCCTTGTTAGCCCGATGCGACTGGCGTGCGATGACGATGCTTGCAGCCGTGCTGGAATAGAGACCACCAATTGCCCCGGTCAGCATGATTCCGCTTCCCCGACAAAAATAAGTCTGGGCCAGATAACTCACGTATGAAATCCCGCTGATGACCACCACGGCCAGCCATGTCGCATGCAGCGAGATCGGCAACATCGTGCCGATCGGTTCAAGAGGGGTCATCGGCAAGATCACCGCCGACAGCACCAGGAATTTCGCCAGCGTGATGATTTCCCGGTTGGACATGCGCTCGCTCAAGTCAATGATCTTGTCACGGGAATTCAGAATAAAAAGTGCCGAGATGCCAATGGCGACCACGAGCCACGAAGGAACAGTGACGGTCAATGGCCCGAGTGCATAGCCGATGAGGATAAAGAGCATTCCGAGGAAGCCCCGACCATCCAATGAAAGCTTCCGGTAATAAAAAAGACCGAGCCAGCCACCTATCACCAGAAGACCTAGGGCGTATGGATAGCCCAGCGGCGCCATGACCCAAAGGGCATAGCCCAAAATGGCCGTGAGCATGATGGTGCGCGTCGTACCCACCTGAATGACGGGGGGGCGGACCAGATAATATTCTCGAAGTCCAAGCCCTAGAAGGAGACTCATCCCGAGCGTCAGCAAAAGCCCTTGAAACAGGGACGGCAAATGGGAAAACAACGTATCCAATCCATCTACTCCGAAAAATTTCTCAAGCGATTATCGCGCACTTGGACTCCCGATAAGAGGATTGCAAAAGTTCCCTCGTGGGCTGAAGATAGCCTATTGATTCACGCACCGGTTGCCCCAAGAGGAAACCCTTCTCATGAGCCATGTTTCCAGAGCCGAACTTCGAGAGGCCAGAGACCATCTCAGGCTGATGATTCGTCATGTTGCCGTCGATCCAAGGATGGGAACACGGGCACGGCTCCTCATCATTGGCTTGGTCAGCTTCATGCTTGCGATCAATGGGCTCAATGTAGTGAACAGCTATGTGGGTCGAGACTTCATGACCGCGATTGCCGACCATGACAGCCAACGCTTTGTCATGGAGGCCCTGCGTCTTGCAGGTGTTTTCGCACTTCTGACCTTTGCCTCGGTCATGTCTCGCTTCTGCGAGGAATCCATGGGCTTGTTGTGGCGAAAATGGATGACATGGCGCTTGTTCGAACTTTACGCGGATCATGAAGTGTATCTGCGACTCGATCAGACTGACGACGTCGAAAATCCCGATCAGCGCATTGCTGAAGATGTCCGCAACTTCACGACGACCACCATTTCCTTCATTTTGATGCTGTCCAACGGAATCCTGACCGTGATCGCCTTTTCAGGCGTTCTGATCAGCATCAGCCCCCTGCTCTTCTTTGTCTCGATCGCCTATGCCACCATCGGCACCTGGTTCACGGTTCACTTCGGAAAGCCGCTGGTCAAACTGAACTACAACCAACTCGACAAGGAAGCCGCCTTCAGAGCCTCCCTGATCAATATCCGGGAAAACAGCGAATCAATTGCCCTGACCCGTCGCAAGGATCTCTGGGTAGGACGTGCATGGGACCGTCTATCCGATCTTGCCAACAACTTCACGTCCATCATCGGCATCAATCGAAATGTCGGTTTTTTTACGACCTGGTACAACTGGCTGATCCAGCTTATTCCTCCCCTGATCGTCGCGCCCATGTTCATCAAGGGCGAGGTTGAATTCGGCGTCATCACGCAATCCGCCGTCGCCTTCACCCAAATCATGGGAGCATTCTCCCTGATCATCACCCAATTCCAGTCCATCTCCTCCTTCGTGGCTGTCATCAAGCGGCTTTCAGTGATGACAGAGGGCGTACTCAAATCAACGGAGCGCGAAAAGAAAGAGCGGACAGATGCCACCCTGAACTGGGAAAAGCGAAAGGGCATCCAGATTGAGCACCTCACGCTGGGCGCCCCGAAGAATCATCACAACCTCGTTGAAGACCTGAACGTGACCTTCCGGAAGGGTGAGAGGACGGTGATTCATGCCAGTGAAGCGGCGGCGCTCTCAGCCCTTTTCCGAGCCATCGCTGGGGTCTGGCCCATTATCAATGCCGGGGAAATCCATCGCCCTCCTCTCAACCATTGCCTTTTCGTGACCGAACGTCCTTATCTCCCGACCAGCACTCTCAGGGAACTGTTTCTGCAGCCTTATCCTGAGAAATCAGGTCAGCCGGATGCTCCCGCACTCGCAGCTATCGAAACGCCAGATGATGTCATCATCGCGTCTCTGAAAACCGTGGGTCTTTCGAACCTTCTGGATCGTATCGAGAATTTCAACACCGCCCTAGAATGGCAGAACGAGCTGTCGCTCTCCGAACAGCAACTGATCGTGATTGCACGCATCCTGACTTCCGAGGCGCTTTACGTCCTCACCGAAAGACTCGGAAGCTCTCTGGATGCCGATCAACGCGCCAATATTTTGGACCTCTTGGAGAAAAAGGGCATGACCGTCATCCAGTTCGAGCAGGTGCCCGACACCCGTCCCAGCAAGAAAAAGACGGCGACACTTGAGCTTACTGCCGGCGGTCAGTGGACATGGACACCGGCCAGCCCCAAAAAATCCTAAATGCTGATCTAACTATTTAGGAATCTTGCTGTCCGAGAAGGGTCTTGTTCCGATCATTGACGTTTTTGGAGAACTTCGCATCATGGCCATGTTGAATTACGCCGCTCTGGTCGTCGTGGGTGCCCTTGGGATGTCCATACTTGACCAGGACCACGCACACGTCTCCATCGAGGAATGGGCGATATACGGTGTGATCCTCTTTTCTGCCTGGAAGCTGGCGCAGGAAATCATGCAGTACTACAAGGATCATGGGGAATTCTGAGCCCTCTCTCCCTTTTCAGGTCCTCTGAGATCTTGAATAGCTCGTATCTCCCGTCCCAGCACGGCCCGTTCCTTCGATCCGGCCAACGGGTTCAAGATGTCATGTCAGACGTCCTGCTCGCACTTTGCCCGGGTGCGGTTGTGATGGCGTTTGTGTTTGGTCCTGCCGTCCTGTTCCAGATCTTTTTCGGCGTCCTGGCAGCCATTGCTGCCGAGGCTTTGGCACTGTGGCTTCGCAATCGCCCGATACAAAGTTCACTCCATGATCTAAGCGCCATTCTGACCGGTGTTCTTCTCGCTCTCTCCATTCCGCCTCTGGCACCCTGGTGGATCGTATGCTCAGGGGCCGTGTTCTCGATTCTGATCGGCAAGCAGGTCTTCGGTGGCTTGGGCCAGAACCCCTTCAATCCTGCCATGGTGGGCTTTGCCTTTTTGATGCTTTCATTTCCCCGTTGGATGACATTATGGCCAAGCATGCACAGCGACTTTCCGGACGCATTGCGGGGATGGACACCTCTTGCTGAAGCCCTGTTTGGGAATGGAACGTCAGTGATCGACGCGGTGACACGGGCCACTCCTCTGACGCAACTGCATGATGCCTGGCGAGCGGGTTTGGAAGTTTCCGGCTTTTCCCTTACACACATCTCAGGCTGGGTGTGGATCAATCTGGCATATCTCGCAGGAGGCATCTGGTTGTTCCGCAGAAACGTCATCGACAAACGGATCGTTCTGGGAATGGTGCTGGCCTTGGTTGGAGGCGCTGCGATCATCGAGATGCTAAGCAGCAGTTCGGCGTATGTCTGGTCCAGCCTTTTACTGGGATCCACCATGATGGGCATTTTCTTCATTGCGACAGATCCCGTCAGTGCCGCAAACACCCCGCGGGGTCGATGGATCTATGGGGCAGGAATTGGCGGGCTGATGCTCCTGATTCGGCGCTATGGCGGGTATCCGGATGGCCTCGCTTTTGCGGTTTTGACCATGAACTTCATCGCGCCTACCCTCGACAGGCTTGCGACTCATCAAGCGCTCAACAGGGCGCGCCGCTAAATCTCAGGTCAGAGAGTAACCTGGGTTCCCAACTCGATGACACGCTCCATCGGAATCTGGAAGTAACGTGCTGCCGATCCCGCATTTCTAGCCATGACGATAAAGAGGCGCGCGCGCCAGCGGGAAAGACCGGATGCCCCACCTGCGATCAGCGTCTCACGATTCATGAAGAAATAGGTTGAAGCGGGATCAACCTGAAGTTCGCGACTACAGGAGCGAAGGGCTTTCGGGATATTCGGAGATTCTGCAAAGCCATAATGCAGCGTAATGCGGAACAGCGAGTCTCCCAGTTTTTGAATCTTTCGGCGTTTTTCCGGACTCACCCTCGGCGTCGGTTCGGTAACCACGCTCATGATCACCACATTTTCGTGAAGCGCCTTGTTATGCGCTACATTGTGCTGCAAGGACAGGGGGATACCCTGGGTACTCAGCGTGAGATAGACCGCGGTGCCTGGAACGCGAACCGGTGGATCTGAAACCAGCGCCGTAAAAAAGTCATCCACCGGCATGGCGCGTTCCTGCAAACGTTCCTGAAGTTGGGTGCGCCCCTTCTTCCAGGTGCTCAGAACCACGAAAACCAACAACCCGATCACGACAGGGAACCATCCGCCATCGGGGATCTTAGGAACGTTGGCTCCGAAAAAAGCCAGATCAACGGAAAGGAACAGAAGCCCCCCAAAGGCCACGATGATCGGATTCCATTTCCACAAGGTCAACACCACAACAAGCGTCAGAATCGTGTCAATGGCCATTGTGCCAGTGACGGCAATACCGTAAGCCGATGCCAATTCCGAAGAAGATTGAAGTCCAACGATCAGGACAATCACCCCGACCATCAGCATCAGATTGATGGCAGGAACATAGACCTGACCCATCTCGTCTTCGGAGGTGTATTTGACGTTCAGTCGAGGACAATAGCCTAACTGGATTGCCTGAACGGTCAGGGAAAAAGCACCCGAGATCACGGCCTGGGATGCAATGACCGTAGCCAGAGTGGCCAGAATGATCATGAAAGAAAGCCACGTGGGGCCCACATTGAGATAAAACGGATTACTGATGGCTGAGGGATCTCGAATCAGAAGAGCTGCCTGACCAAAATAGTTCAGCAGTAGTGCGGGCATCGCCACAAAAAACCAGGCCTTTCGAATGGGATTTCGACCAAAGTGCCCCATGTCGGCATAAAGGGCTTCACCGCCGGTGACCGCAAGAACCACTGCACCCAGCGTCAGTGTTCCACGCCAACCGTTTTCTCGGAAAAACCCCAGCGCCCGGAGCGGATTCGCTGCCTCCAAAATCGCCGGGGTTTCATTGATGCTGATTACGCCAAAAGCACCCAGGGAACAGAACCAGACCAGCATGACAGGCCCAAACAGTCCACCGACCTTGTTGGTGCCGTGTTTTTGGGACTGGAACAGCAGGATCAGGACACCCAATGCGATGGGAAGAATGAAGCTGTGGAGTTCTGGCTTAAGGACCTCAAGACCTTCGACGGCACTTAAAACAGAGATGGCTGGCGTGATAATTCCATCGCCGTAAAACAGGGCGGCACCAATTAGCCCAAGCATCAACGCCATGATGCCCCCCTCGCCCCGGTTGTCCGCCCGCATGATGAAGGTGACGTACTTGAGGGAGATGACGATCAGAACGGCCCAGAAGATCAGGGAGACGACACCCGTCACGTTCTGAGGAGTTGCCGGCAAGGCATGTTCCCCACCAAAGCATTCCTTGAGGGTATATAAGGGGCTCGTACCAATGTCACCGAAGACGACACCCAGGGCCG
>CAYFOC010000079.1:0-7890 GCA_964344615.1 uncultured Methylococcus sp. | reverse complement strand
GTCGTTGCGCATCTCAATAAGAGCCATATTACGGTTCACACCTATCCTGAAAGCCATCCCCATGGTGGTATCAGTACGTTCCGGGCAGACATCGATGTATCGACCTGCGGCCGTATTTCACCGCTGAAGGCGTTGAATTATCTGATTCACAGCTTTGATTCGGATATCGTGATCATGGATTATCGCGTCCGTGGCTTTACGCGGGATATCAGTGGTCACAAGCATTTCATTGATCACGAGATCACCTCCATCCAGAACTACATTTCGGATGTGACGGCGGAGCGATATCAAATGATCGATGTCAACGTGTACCAGGAGAATATCTTCCACACCAAGATGATTCTCAAGGATTTCCAGCTCGACAATTATTTGTTCGAGACGGACATGGATGCTCTGGCTGAAGACGAGCGCCAGGCGATTCAGCGTCAGTTAAATCATGAAATGGCGGAGATCTTCTACGGACGCAACTATAAGTTGCGCCGTTAACTAATTCTTGGGATTCAGGCTTTCTTATAGCCTGTGGGGTTGGCGGATTGCCAGCGCCAAGCGTCGTGACACATGGCGTCGAGCGTACGTTTGGCTTCCCATCCCAGGAGTTGCTTCGCATACGCGGGATCAGCGTAGCAGCTTGCGACATCGCCTGGGCGACGCGGGTGCATCTCTCTCTCAATTGGCTTGCCAGAAGCCCGAGCGAAGGCGTTAGCGACCTCTAGTACGCTATAGGGTGTGCCTGTGCCGAGGTTCACGGTGAAGCCGGTTCCCTGTTCGAGTTTTCTCAAGGCCCGAACGTGGCCCTCCGCCAAATCGACGACGTGAATATAATCCCGCATCCCGGTTCCATCAGGAGTCGGGTAATCACTTCCAAAAACACGTAACGAATCTCTCTGGCCGCTCGCGACCTGAGCGATGTAAGGCATCAAGTTGTTTGGGATGCCTTGAGGGTCTTCCCCAATCAGGCCGCTTTCGTGGGCGCCGACCGGGTTGAAGTAGCGGAGGATGGCAACTTTCCATTTTTCATCGGCATGAGAAAGATCCTCCAGCATCTCTTCAATCATGAGCTTGGTCCGCCCATACGGATTGGTGGCAGAGCGAGGATGTGTCTCGGTCAGGGGAAGTTTCTGCGGGTCACCATAGACCGTTGCAGATGAGCTGAACACCAATTTAAACACGCCGAGACCTGCCATCACGTCGAGGAGCGCGATCATCCCCTCCATATTGTTCTGATAGTAGATCAATGGCTTTTCAACCGATTCACCTACTGCCTTCAGACCCGCGAAATGGAGAACGCCCTGGCATTCAAAACGCTGGAGTGTGTCTCGGACCAGATCGCGATCCCGAACATCGCCTTCCACGAATTGAATGGGCTGCCCCGTAATTTGGCTGACCCGTAGGATGGATTCAGGATGAGAATTAGAAAGGTTGTCCAGGACAACCACCTCATATCCAGCTTCAAGCAGTTGAACCGTGGTGTGGGAGCCGATATACCCGGCGCCGCCGGTGACTAAGACAGGGTACTTCTGTGGCATCTGAGCTTCGCTTGAGAATTCGACAAGGATTATTTCTTACGCCTCGCGAGGCCGATGCCATCTGCAAGGGTGATCAGTGAAAAATCGATTCTTTCATCATCCCTCAGATGCTTGATCATCGTGCGGAGGGTTGTCGTGTCGGGATCATTCACCGATGGGTCTGCCACTTTTCCAGACCAGACCAAATTGTCGATCAGGATGATGCCACCGATTCGTGACAGTTTGAGGGCGGTTTCATAGTACTGGGGGTAGTTGGTCTTATCGGCGTCTATGAAGATGAAATCAAATGACGATGGCTCCCCGGGGCTTGCAAGGAGATCCTCCAGTGATTCGGAGGCCGGACCCAGGCGGAGATCGATGCGTTCCTCAAGACCAGCCATCTTCCAATACTTTTTCGCAATGCGAGTGTAGGGTTCACTGATATCAAGCGCGACCATGCGGCTGTTGCTGGAGAGTCCTTCCATGACGGCGAGAGAGCTGTACCCGGTAAATACTCCGATTTCGAGAAGCTTTCTGGCGTTGACCAGTTGAGCGATTAACGCCATGAACTGGCCCTGTTCCGGGGTGATCTGCATCACCGCTTCGGGGAGAGACTGCGTCTCTTTCCTCAGGGCGGCAAGGAGTTCTGACTCGCGGGAACCATGGGCTTCCAGGAAGCTCAGAAGGGTTTGATCCAAGATGAGCGCTTTATGATTCAAACAAAGTCCCCTGCCGAATCATTAGGTGGCTTGGGAAGCAGCCCTGATCTGTCGCCAAAGAAGAGTGACCGGATGAATGACCTCGACCTCAAGGCCCAGATCACGAAGTCCGGCGCGAAGATGCGCGGCACATCCCGGGTTGGAAGACAGAAGGATGGAAGGTGATGCCTCAGTGATGCGGTCTAGGATTTCCTTTCGGTAAGACTGAGCCTCTTCCGGGTAATTGAGCATGAAGCTTCCAGCCGCTCCGCAACAGCGGATGCTAGTGGGCAGTGACAGAATCTTCAGGCCCGGGATCTTTGCCAGCAGACGCAAGGGAGCGTCCGGCGTTTTCTGGACATTGCGGAGGCTACAGGGAGTATGAAGCAGGGCTGTCGTATTTAGGGGGGCTATCGCAAGCTCATCGGGCCACGTCATTCGATCCAGATAGGCGCTGATATCGACGTGTCGACGGCCTACGCTCTCTGGGTCGTTTCCATAATCATTCAGCGCGGCCCCACAGCCACTGGCGAAACTGATAATGGGCGTTGAGGCTCCGCCCTCAAAGGCCGCCTGGTTTTGATGCTGCAGTGTTTGGGCTTCACTTTTTGCCCCTGCATGAAGATCCAGTGCGCCGCAGCAACCTTGCTTTTCAGGAATGTCGATATTGATTCCGATGGTATTGAGCACCGAAACCGTGGCATCAAGAGTCTGCGCATCCAGGAGTGTCGATGTGCATCCCAAGAACAGCTGGACGTTTCCTGCCGGCTCTGCCCTCGATGTTGGGTAGTGACCCGGAGAGATCGTGCGAAGGCCCGGTATCGAATCCGGTAGTCCCTTCGTCATGGCATCCAGCCCCAGTTGCTTTGCGATACCCTGACCGGCTGCAGTTCGGGCGAGACGGCTCAAGCCCGATTGCAGGATTCGCGGCTGCCCGCCCTTGAGGAAGCCGAGCACCGCGTTATTGATCAGGCCATGGCCGTCATCGGTGCCCGAAGGGCGTTGGTCATGGATATGGGCCCTAAAGTCATCCACGATCTTCCCGTAGGCCACATTTGCCGGGCAGACCGCCTCGCAGGAGCGGCATAGAAGGCAATGATCGACGTGCGCCGTCAGTTTGGGCGTCAGTTCAAGTGCCCCTTGCGCCCATCCCTGGATCAGTGAAAGCCGGCCACGCGGAGATTCGTTCTCGTCGGCGGTCTTCAAATAGGTCGGGCACTGAGGCAGGCATAGTCCGCATTTCACACAGACATCCGTTGCCGATGCCAGACGTGCATCACGTGGGCCTGATGTCGGAGCCTCAGACATGGGGTGGATTTTTCATTAGTGCCTGAAGTGACGCATGCCGGTGAAGACCATGGCCATGCCATGCTCGTCGGCCGCCGCAATCACTTCGGGATCTCGGACGGAGCCACCGGGCTGAATCAGGGCGGTAACACCGGCTTCAGCGGCAGAATCAACGCCATCACGGAATGGGAAGAACGCATCCGATGCAACGACGGAACCCTGAACGACCAGTCCCGCATCCTGGGCCTTGATGGCGGCAATACGCGCGGAGTAGACCCGGCTCATTTGCCCAGCCCCAACTCCGATGGTGCGGCCATCCTTGGCGTAGACAATCGCGTTGGACTTTACGAACTTAGCAACTTTCCATGCGAAGAGGAGATCTTCAATCTCCGATGCAGATGGGGTTCTCTGTGTCACGATCTTCAGATCACTCTGGGTGATCCGGCCTTGATCGGCGTCCTGAAGGAGCAGGCCGCCACCCACGCGTTTGTAGTCCAAAGCGTGCGGGGGAACGGCATCCCATGCGCCGGTTTCAAGGACACGAACGTTCGGCTTTCCGGCGAGCAGGGTTCTGGCTTGAAGGCTGACCGTCGGTGCCAGAATGACTTCCACGAACTGTCGATCGATGATGGCTTTTGCTGTTTGTGGGTCGAGCTCACGGTTGAAGGCGATGATCCCCCCGAATGCAGAGGTTGGATCGGTCTCATAGGCTTGGTTATAGGCGGAGAGGAGGTCTTGGCCGACAGCAACGCCGCAGGGATTGGCATGCTTGACGATCACGCAGGCCGGGTCGCTATCGAAGCTTTTGACGCATTCAAGCGCTGCATCGGCATCGGCAATATTGTTGTAGGACAGTTCCTTGCCCTGAATTTGTGAAGCTGCTGCGATCGTGCCCTTCGGGGGATTTGATTCCCGGTAGAAGGCTGCTTTCTGATGCGGGTTTTCCCCGTATCGCATGTCTTGCCCGTATTGCAGGGTAAGAATGAGCGGGTTCGGGAAGGGGGAAGCGTCGATGGCCTTGTCCAGATAGTCCGCAATCAGGGCGTCATAGCGTGCGGTGTGCCGATAACACTTGGCCGCAAGACGAAGACGGGTCTTCTCGCTGAGGGCGCCTTGTTGCTGTGTCAGCTCCTCAAGAATCACCGTGTAGTCTGAGGGGTCAACGACCACGCCGACTGAATCATGGTTCTTGGCGGCAGCACGCAGCATGGCGGGTCCGCCGATGTCGATGTTCTCGACGGCGTCTTCAAACGTGCTGTCGGTTTTTGAAATCGTGGCTTCAAAGGGGTAGAGGTTAACGATGACCAGATCAATCGGGGCGATGCCGTGCTCGGCCATCACGGCTTCGTCTTGTCCTCTTCTTCCTAGAATGCCGCCATGAATCTTGGGATGCAGGGTCTTGATCCGGCCTCCCATGATTTCAGGAAATCCTGTGTGCTGTGACACTTCGAGGGCCGGAATGCCCTGATCAAGCAGGTAGCGATAAGTGCCACCCGAAGACAGGATTTCAATGCCCTTTTGATGTAAACCTTTCGCCAGATCGACGAGGCCGGATTTGTCGGAAACGCTGATCAGGGCGCGGGCGACGCGCGGTGAATGGGTCATAGGGGTTCTCTCACTCAATCCGGTAAATCTGCATTTTCTTGCGCAAGGTGCTTCGACTGAGTCCCAGTACCTGTGCGGCCTTTGTTTGATTGTGTTCGCATTGTGCCAACACAGTTCTGATGAGGGGTTGCTCTACTTCGCTTAGGACCAGTTCGTAGAGATTGCTGGCACCATGGCCATCGAGTCGAGCGAAATAGTGTTCCAGAGCCTCTTGTACATGTCGGCTTAGGATGGACTGTCCCGCTTTGAATTCAGGGGTATCGCTCACGATCGGTACTCAACGGGGGATTGTCGGAAGAATTCGCGGAGCAGGCTTTTTTGCGCCTCAGCCGAAACTTGAAGATTGAAGGCAGCAGACGCTCCCACGGGTCCCTCCAGATGATCGAAATACCAACCGATGTGCTTGCGCGCAATACGGAGGCCCTGATGCTCGCCATAGAAACTGTGGAGAGCTTCCAGATGCTCCAGCATCAATGCCTCAAGGTCTTCCCGAGAGGGCTTTTCCTCAGAAACGGCTCCGGCGAGGTGCTGCGTCATGGAGGCAAACAGCCAAGGTTGTCCGAGAGCGGCGCGTCCCACCATGATCCCGTCTGCCCCGGTCTCTTTCATGACCATGAGCGCTTTCCTTGGTGTGTTGATGTCGCCGTTTGCAATGACGGGAATGCCTATGGCGCGCTTGACCTCCGCGATTGTACGGTATTCGGCAGACCCCGAAAACCCGCAACTCCGGGTTCGTCCATGGACTGTCAGGGCCTGAATGCCGGAGTCCTCCGCGATTTGACCAATGCGAACAGCATTTCGGTTTTCTGGATCCCATCCGGTCCTGATTTTCAATGTGACGGGAACATCTACGGCGTTGACGACAGCCTCCAGAATGCGTCGGACGAGATCTTCATCCCGAAGGAGCGCGGAGCCGGCGGCCTTGCGGCAGACCTTCTTGGCAGGACAGCCCATGTTGATATCAATAAGGTCCGCACCGCGCTCAACGTTCAGGCGAGCCGCTTCCGCCATGTCGACCGGTTCATTGCCGAGGATCTGAACGGCTCTGATGCCCGTCTCCCCGCTGTGATCGATGCGCATCAGTGTTTTGCGGTCATTTTTGAGCTGCGGATTGGCAGAAACCATTTCGCTGACGGCCATGGCAACGCCAAATCGCCGGCAGAGATTGCGGAACGGCCTGTCTGTTACGCCGGCCATAGGTGCCAGTATGAATGGGGTTGCCAGTTGGTGAGGGCCGATCCGAAGAGAGGGAGGGGTTCGGCTTTCCAAAGGTGTGCCACTTTCCATGTCTACTCCACGTCCTTCCGGTCAGGGTGTTCTCCTGTACTAGCCATCACGCGGAGAACAGCCCGAAAGACAGTATCTGCAGAGTGATGTCTCATGCAGGTGAAATGACCGTTACAGCTGGGGCGCCGATGACAGGGAGAGCAAGGCTCTTGGGTGTAGAGAATTTCAGCGCGGGCAGACCGCGTTTCCCAGTAGGGGAGGGTTGATCCAAACAAGGCCACCGTAGGCGTGGTTGAGGCCATGCCCATGTGAGTAAGGCCGGTATCCACCCCTATGAGGAGGTCTCCCGTCTCAATGAGGGCCGCTGATTCGAGCAGTGACGTTTTTCCTGTGAGAGACCTGATGGTGGAAGAGCTAGCTTGGATCATCTCCTCTGCTTGGGGCGCATCATCCGGGCCGCCGAGGATGACGCAGTCGAAGCCGGCTTCATCCAGACGTTGTGCCAAACCTAGCCACTGATCAGTAAACCAATGTTTTTGGGGGCGGGTCGTGAAGGGGGCAAGAAGAGCGATCTTTCGGGAAGTGTCCTGATCCTTTCCAAGCAATCTTCGGGCTGTTGCCTGGACAGATTCAGGGATGCCGATGTGGGGCACGAAACTCTCATCGCTTGCTCCCAGATGCACGGCCAAGGCTCGATATTCCTTGCCCATCCGGGGGTCGGTTTGGTTTCTCGGGTAGGTCTCAGTCATTAGCCATTGGCTTCCCTCTCGAGAGCCGAGGCCAATTCGGCGAGGTGCACGGGTTGCCCATGCCCAGATCCCGCTTTTGAGGAGGCCTTGAAGGTCCAGAACCAGATCGAAAGACTTCATCTTCAGGGTCTTGGAAAAGGCCAACATCTCACGATTCGCCTCGATCCTTTGCCCCTCCCGGGACATCTTTTTCCAGTGGCGCCGAGGAAGTTCGATGACTTCATCGAGAAGTGGATTGGTTTTCAGTAAATCCGCAGGCCCTTTTTCTGCAAGCCAGGCGATGTGACTGTCAGGCCAGATGGATCGCAGTGCGGAGATCAGGCCCGAAGCCATCACGATGTCGCCGATGGCGCTGAGTCGCACGATGAGAATGCGTCGAGGCGGAGGAGTGTTCATTGGGTCTCAGGGGCGATCAGGGATGGCCGACTCTCCATGATACGTGAGGACGCGACTGGTGGAAATTGTTCGCACGGATGCTTGATAGCCACCTCATTCATCCCAATATCGCCTCCATAGACTCAAAGAATAGGTGTTCTCAATGCGAATGGACAAACTGACTGGCAAATTTCAATCCGCTCTTGCCGATGCCCAAAGTCTGGCGCTAGGTAGGGATCAACAGTTCATCGATCCTGTGCACGTCATGATTGCCTTGATAGATCAGGAAGGGGGAACCGTAAGGCCTTTGCTGACCCAAAGTGGCGTGAATGTCGCCGAATTCAGGACGGTGCTCGGGCAGCAGCTGGAACGCTTGCCCCGTGTGGAAGGTGTGGGTGGTGATATCCAGATCTCTGCAGAACTGCTCAAGCTGCTCAATCTGAC
>CAYFOC010000078.1:0-8056 GCA_964344615.1 uncultured Methylococcus sp. | reverse complement strand
ACACGGCTCATGGGTCTTGCGCCCATCTGGGGATCGAACCCGCGCTCAGCGATCCAGAGTCTGGCATCCGGTTCAAGAACAATCGAAACACGTTTCTCTGCCAGTTGGGTTTCAAGCTCAAACATGAACTTGTCTACCACCTGAGCCACAATTTCAATCGGTAACGATTTGAACTGGATGATGGCATCCAGTCGGTTGCGGAATTCAGGGGAAAACTGCCGATCAATCACCTGCATGCTATCCCCACTATGATCCTGTCGGGTAAAGCCGATAGACGCCCGTCCAGCCTCGCTTGCGCCGGCATTCGTCGTCATGATCAGGATGATGTTGCGGAAGTCCGCCTTACGCCCATTGTTGTCGGTAAGCGTGCCGTGATCCATGACCTGAAGCAAAAGGTTGAAGACATCCGGGTGCGCCTTTTCGATTTCATCGAGGAGGACTACGGCATGCGGTTGCTTGCTGACGGCTTCCGTCAGGAGTCCTCCCTGATCGAAGCCCACATAACCCGGTGGGGCACCGATCAGGCGGGAAACCGTGTGACGCTCCATATATTCAGACATGTCGAACCTGAGAATTTCGACACCTAAGACCTTGGCCAGCTGGCGACTGACCTCCGTCTTGCCCACACCGGTGGGGCCGGCAAAAAGGAAGCAGCCGATCGGCTTTTGAGCCTCACGCAATCCGGCTCTTGAGAGCTTTATGGCCGCAGCGAGACCGCTGATAGCCTCATCTTGACCAAAAACGAGCATCTTGAGGTTCTTCTCAAGGTCGCGAAGCTTGTCCTTGTCGTTGGTCGAAATGGTCTTCGGCGGAATCCTGGCTATCTTTGCGACGATGTCTTCGATTTCGAGCGCACCAATTAACTTCTTTCTTTTCGACGCCGGAAGAATTCGCTGAGACGCTCCGGCTTCGTCAATGACGTCAATCGCCTTGTCGGGAAGGTGACGATCATTGATGTATCGGTCGGAAAGTTCGGCAGCACAACGCAATGCTGCAAGCGAATATTTGACCTGATGATGCTCTTCAAAACGGCTTTTCAGCCCTTTGAGAATCTGGAACGTTTCATCGACGGACGGCTCAGGAATGTCGATTTTCTGAAACCTGCGGGCCAGTGCGCGGTCTTTTTCAAAGATGCCGCGATATTCCTGATAAGTGGTAGAACCAATGCAGCGAAGCTGTCCCGAGGCAAGTACGGGTTTAATCAGGTTGGACGCATCCATCACGCCACCGGAAGCGGAACCGGCGCCGATGATCGTATGAATCTCATCGATAAAAAGGATCGCTTCGGGCTGCTTTTTGAGTTGGGACAATAGAGCCTTGAGCCGCTTTTCAAAGTCACCCCGATATTTGGTTCCGGCGACCAACGCTCCGAGATCCAGCGAGTAAATGACGCTGTCTTTCAGAATCTCGGGTACATCGCCCTCGATAATCTTCTTTGCCAGGCCTTCCGCAATGGCTGTCTTTCCGACGCCGGCCTCTCCTACCAGGAGAGGATTGTTTTTCCGTCGGCGACACAAGATTTGAATCGTTCGATCGACTTCTTCGCGCCGACCAATCAAAGGGTCGATATGCCCCGTACGAGCCAACTCATTAAGGTTCTCGGCAAACTTCTCGAGCGGGTTCGCGCTGGCCTGATCGCCATCCTCTCCTTCAATCGAAATGTTTTTTCCACCTGATTGAGGCTCTTCCCCGGACTTGGTGATGCCGTGGGAAATGAAGTTGACAACATCCAGTCGGGAAACGTCCTGCTGGCTCAGAACGTATACGGCGTGTGAATCTTGTTCGCTAAAGATTGCGACCAGAATATTGGCGCCGGTAACCTCTTGTTTGCCGGAGGACTGCACATGGAAAGCAGCACGCTGCAGAACGCGCTGGAATCCAAGCGTAGGCTGCGTTTCCCGTTTCACGCCTTCGGCAATGATGGGGGTGGTGTCTTCGATAAACCGTTCAAGCTCTTGTCGCATGGCGTCAAGATCGGCCCCGCAGGCATGGAGAACATCGATCGCAGCCTGATTGTCGAGCATCCCGAGCAGAAGATGCTCTACCGAGATGAACTCGTGCCGCTTGTCATAAGCAGACCGAAATGCCTGATTGAGCGAGATCTCAAGTTCTTTGCTGAGCATGGCGTCGAATCCTCACGAAAAGGAACTGGCTGTACTTGAAGTTCATGGTCGCTTTATTAGTCGCGACCCCATTATGCCGTCCTTCCGAGAGAAGGCTAGGCCTCATCCATATCGCAGAGCAAGGGATGCTGGTGCTCCCGAGAAAAATCATTGACTTGCCGAACTTTGGTCTCGGCAATGTCCTTGGAATAGACGCCACACACCCCGATGCCTCGAGTATGCACATGCAGCATGACTTGAGTGGCCTTTTCTTCATCCATATTGAAAAACCGCTTAAGGATGTCGATCACAAATTCCATGGGCGTGAAGTCATCATTGAGCAGAAAGACCTTGAACAGGGGCGGCCGTTTCAGTTTCGGCTGGGCCTCTTTGACTGCAAGGTCATCGTTAGAGCGGTTAGGGGGGGAATCCGTCATGTGTGTTTTATGCGATCGAGGCTAAATCCTTTCACGTGGATTTTACCACCCAGACTACGTTTCACTTTGCCCTTAATTCCCTACCGCGGTCCAATGTCAACGGGCTCTCGTACCCTAACTGTGGCATAATTCCCGAACTTTCAAGTCCTTGGGCTCACCTGAGCCTTCGAAGTTCCCCTCCCATGCCAACTTCTCTTTCTGCGATACCGGATCGCCCGCGGGTTACCGTCGCTGCGATCGCCGAACGTAATGGCCGTTTCCTCTTCGTTGAGGAGCGAGATGCCCACGGTAGCCTTGTCATCAATCAACCGGCCGGTCACCTTGAGGTCGGCGAATCCCTGACGGAAGGGGTTGTCCGTGAAGCCTTGGAGGAAACGGCCTGGCGCGTCGAGCCTGAATCACTGGTGGGTGTTTATGTGTGGGGTAAGGCTGACCGGACCGTGACCTACCTTCGTGTTGCCATTGCCGTCAGTGTTATCGAAGAATTTCCTGAGCGTCCTCTGGATGAAGGGATTGAGAGGGCGATCTGGTTGAGTCGCGAGGAACTCATTGAACGAAGCCATCAGCATCGCAGTCCCCTGGTCCTTCAATGCGTTGATGACTACCTCCAGGGTTCTCGTCATCCGCTTTCGATCCTCAAGCACAGCTTTCCCTGATCCATGTCCACCAAGGTCATAGTCGGGATGTCTGGGGGTGTGGACTCGTCAGTAACCGCCTTGCGGTTACTGGAGCAGGGTTACGATGTCCGCGGCCTTTTCATGAAGAACTGGGATGAGGACGACGGCACCGAGTACTGCACGGCGAAAGAAGACCTTCACGATGCTCAGGGAGTCTGCGACCGACTGGGTATTCGGCTCGAGACCGTCAATTTTGCGTCTGAATATTGGGATCGGGTTTTTGAGGTTTTTCTGACGGAATATGCGGCCGGCAGAACCCCTAACCCTGACATCCTCTGCAATCAGGAAATCAAATTTCGGGCCTTCCTGGATTATGCGGAAGCCTTGGGTGCGGACCTCATTGCTACCGGGCACTACGCCCGCAATGAGCGATATGAGGGTACCCATCGATTGATCAAGGGGGATGATCCTGGCAAAGATCAGACCTATTTCATATACACCCTTGGTCAGTCTCAATTAGCCAAAATCCTGTTCCCTGTTGGTGAACTTCAGAAGGACGAGGTGAGGCGTCTCGCGGATAAGGCAGGGTTTGGTAATGCCCGAAAGAAGGACAGCACGGGAATCTGTTTTATCGGGGAGCGGAAATTCAAGGACTTCCTGATGCGTTATTTGCCGGCACAACCCGGAGCTATCGAAACGGCAGAGGGTATAAGGTTAGGAGAGCACGAAGGCCTGATGTACTACACCTTGGGCCAACGACGCGGCTTTGGTGTCGGTGGGGTGAAGGGGGCGAGTGAAGAGGCTTGGTACGTTCTTGCAAAGGATCTGGGTCGGAACGTCCTCATCGTCGGCCAGGGGCATGAACACCCTCTGTTGCAATCTGATACCTTGATCGCATCCCAGTTATCCTGGACGCGTGATGGCTTTGCGGGGGCTGATTTTGCAGCTTGCGCCAAGGTCCGGTACCGGCAACCTGATCAGAGTTGTCATGTGGAGTCGATCGGAGATGATCGCATCAGGGTTCACTTCGATCTGCCACAACGGGCCGTGACCCCGGGGCAGTCCGTGGTTTTTTATCAAGGAAATGAATGTCTGGGCGGCGGCATCATTGAAACGGCCCTCTGGAAGGGAGTGCCGACGGGGCTGATTGGCGAACCCCCCAAATTGGCCCCCAGCGTTTAAAATTTCTTTACTGCATTTTGCGAACAGACTAGCGAGGTAGCTTACCGATGTCCCTGACGGATCTTTCTCCCATCGACGGCCGCTATGCCGGCAAGGTTGAAGCGCTTCGCCCGATTTTGAGTGAATACGGGTTGATCCGATACCGCGTATTGGTCGAGGTGCGTTGGCTGATTGCCCTCTCGAATGAAGTGGAAATCAAAGAAGTTCCCGGCTTCAGTCAGGGTGCGCTCGGAGTGCTGGAAAGCATCATCGACGGGTTTTCGGTAACAGATGCCGAAAGGGTCAAGGAGATTGAAAGGACCACCAATCATGACGTCAAGGCTGTCGAATATTTCCTGAAGGAAAAAATTGCCGGTCACAAGGAGCTTGAAGCGGTCAGCGAATTTATTCATTTCGCATGTACGTCGGAAGACATCAATAATCTGTCCTACGCCTTGATGGTGCTTGAGGCGCGGGATCAGGTTCTGTTGCCGATGATGACTAAGCTTACCGCTGCGGTCACGGAAAAGGCCCATGAATATGCGGCCCAGCCGATGCTGTCGAGAACACATGGTCAGCCTGCAACGCCTTCGACGATGGGGAAGGAGTTTGCCAATGTGGCGGTCCGTCTTCACCGCCAGATTCAGCAGGTCGCCCGCGTTGAGCTTCTTGGCAAGATCAATGGGGCCGTTGGGAACTATAACGCGCATCTCGTCGCCTATCCTCAGGTGAATTGGCCGGCCTTTGGGCAGCGCTTCGTTGAGTCACTGGGCTTGACCTTCAACCCGTTCACGACTCAGATCGAACCGCATGACTACCTTGCCGAATTGTTCCATGCGGTATCACGGTTTAACACGGTCTTGCTGGATTTCGATCGGGATGTCTGGGGCTATATCTCGCTTGGCTTTTTCAAGCAAAAAACCGTGGCAGGGGAGGTTGGTTCCTCGACGATGCCCCATAAAGTGAATCCGATCGATTTTGAGAATTCCGAAGGCAATCTGGGTCTCGCCAATGCATTGTTTGGACATTTGGCGGAAAAGCTGCCCGTCTCAAGATGGCAGCGTGATTTGACCGACTCAACGGTCCTTCGAAACATCGGCGTAGGTCTTGCGCATACCCTGATTGCTCTGGAATCCTCGTTGAAAGGGATTTCCAAGCTTGCGATTAATGCGGAAGCGCTGGAAGCGGACCTTGCGGCCAATCCTGAAGTGCTCGCAGAACCCATCCAGACTGTAATGCGTCGTTACGGGGTGGAGAAACCCTACGAGAAACTGAAGGATCTGACTCGTGGACATCGGATTGATCTTGATCGTCTGGCCACCTTCATCCGCTCTCTCGAAATTCCCGAAGATGCGAAGGCGCGTCTGCTCAAAATTGCGCCGCGGGACTACACAGGCTATGCGGAAGAGTTGACCCATTCACTTCGCAAGGGAGACTAGTCAATGGACAACCGCCTGATGCTGAAACGGCTTCTTGTCTTGTTGCTTGCCCTCGTCTCTAGCAGCCTGGCAGCAAAAGAGACCCCAGAGCAAAAACTCAAGGCTTTTCTCTCGAAGGCCACCACGCTTGAATCTCATTTCGTTCAGGTTCAGGTCGATGAAAAGGGAAATACGGGGAAACGAAGCGAAGGTCGTTTCTATTTGCAGCGTCCCGGAAAATTCCGTTGGAATTATGAGAAGCCGCATCATCAGGAAATTGTCGCCAATGGGGGCAAGGTCTGGTTCTTTGATCGTGATCTTGAACAGGTGACAGTCAAGCACCTGAACAGCGCGATTGGATCAACTCCGGCACTCCTTCTGACGGGTGAAGTGCCACTCGAGACGAATTTCAAAATTGAGTCGCAATCAGATGAAGAGGGGATCGCACTCATGAAGCTGATTCCCAAATCGGAGGAAGGTGGCTTCAAGTACATTCAGATCGGACTCGAAAATAATGTCCTTGTCGGCATGGAGTTGAGCGACAACTTTGGCCAGTTGACTCGCATCTATTTCGATCAGCTCAAGACAGGTGTGAAGCTTAGCGCCGATACGTTCAACTTCAAGGCGCCTCCCGGCGCAGACGTCTTTGAGGATCCCTGATCGGCGGGTCCGTGCATAATCCGATGCGCGATTCAGCCTACCAGCCGCTGGCAGAACGAATGCGGCCACGAACATTGGATGAATATGTCGGTCAGCGGCATTTGCTGTCCCCCGGGAAGCCTCTCTATGAGGCTATAAATCAGGGACGTCTTCATTCGATGATTTTCTGGGGCCCTCCCGGTACCGGAAAGACGACGCTCGCTCGCCTGGTGGCTCGTTATGCAGACGCTGAGTTCCTGACGATTTCGGCTGTGCTTGCGGGGGTCAAGGATATTCGCGAGCAGGTGCAAAAAGCCCAGAAGCTGCGTGAGGAAGAAGGGCGTTCCACCCTTCTTTTCGTGGACGAGGTGCATCGTTTCAACAAGTCCCAGCAGGATGCATTCCTGCCTCATGTCGAAGACGGAACCGTCTGCTTTATCGGGGCCACTACTGAAAATCCCTCCTTTGAGCTGAATAACGCGTTGCTCTCCCGTGCGCGAGTTTATGTCCTCAAAGGGCTTGAACAGAGCGATTTGGAGGGCCTCGTTCATCAGGTTCTGACGGATTCTGAACGAGGCTGGGGGCGTCGGGGGCTCAGGCTGTCTTCTGAAGGTGTGAGTCTTTTTGTGCAGGCCGCTGACGGAGATGCGAGACGTCTTCTCAATCTGCTTGAAATTACCCTGGACCTTGTTCAGGAGGACCAAGCGGAGATTCCTCTGCCACTGATTTCAGAAGTCCTTTCAGCAGGAACCTCCCGTCGTTTCGACAAGAACGGGGAAGATTTTTATAACCAGATCTCGGCGCTGCACAAGTCTGTTCGGGGAAGTGCGCCAGATGCAGCCCTGTACTGGTTTTCAAGAATGTTGGATGGAGGTATCGATCCCTTGTACCTCGCAAGGCGAATCGTGAGGATTGCCAGCGAGGATATTGGGAATGCCGATCCTCGGGCATTGCAGTTGGCTCTCAATGCGTGGGATGCGCAAGAGCGTCTCGGTAGCCCGGAAGGTGAACTGGCCATGGCTCAAGCGGTCCTGTATCTGGCCGCGGCACCCAAGAGCAATGCGGTTTATCTGGCCTATAAGGCGGCTCGGGCTGATGCCGCACATTATGGAAGCCTTGATGTGCCGGTTCATCTCAAAAATGCACCCACGTCACTGATGAAAAATCTCGATTATGGGAAGCACTATCGCTATGCCCATGACGAACCCGATGCCTATGCAGCTGGTGAAAGGTACTTTCCCGATGCAATGCCTGAAAGGAACTATTACCAGCCGGTTTCCAGGGGGCTGGAAATCAAGATTGCCGAAAAGCTGGCGCGTCTGAAAGCCTTGGACAAGAAGTCTTGAGGATTGCCATGGATCGTCTCGATCGTCTTCTCATCGAATCGCTGGCGGATGGCCGATTTCATTCCGGTAACGAAATTGCACAAGCGCTTGGGATTTCCAGAACCTCCGTTTGGAAGCATGTGCAGCGACTGGAATTACTAGGACTTAAGGTGCTTTCCGTGACGGGGAAGGGGTACCGATTGGAAGGCCCGCTTTCCCTGCTTTCGGCGCCGTCCATTATGGCTGGCATGGCCCCTGAATCACTCCGTCTCATGGGGGCTATAGAGATCGAAGACACGCTGGATTCGACCAACAGTGCCTTGATGCGTATGGCATCGGATGGCGCCATCAACGGTA
>CAYFOC010000077.1:0-8114 GCA_964344615.1 uncultured Methylococcus sp. | reverse complement strand
CCGCAAGGGCGCTCTGAAGTAAGGTCTTTTCGCTACGCGAAAGCCTTATAAAAAAGCCCGGTCGGGGAAACCCGCCGGGCTTTTTTGCGTCTGAACGCCAGTGAATTTAGCTTTCGCGGGCAATTGCGCGATAACCGATGTCGTTCCGGAACGTCATGCCCGTCCAGTGGATGCCGCGAACATGCTGGTAGGCCAAGGCCTGAGCTTCGCGAATGTCCTTGCCCAGAGCGCTGACGCATAGAACACGTCCACCTGCGGTCACGACCGCATCCCCTTCGAGGCGTGTCCCCGCATGAAAGACTTTTACCTCGCGCCCTTCCGATGTCGGCAGGCCCTCAATCGGGTCGTCCTTGCGAATCTCGTTGGGATACCCCTCGGCCGCCAGGACAACCCCGAGAGCAGGACGCGGGTCCCATTCAACGTGGGTCTGATCCAGATGGCCTGCAATGGCTTCAAGGCACAGGGCGGGAAGATCGCTCAGTAGCCGCATCATGATGGGTTGCGTTTCCGGATCTCCAAAGCGGCAGTTGAATTCCAGCACCCGAATGGTGCCATCCGGCGAAACCATGAGGCCTGCGTAGAGAAAGCCGGTGTAGGGAATTCCATCGGCGGCCATTCCATCGAGGGTTGGCTGAATGACTTCGTGCATCGCGCGCGCATGGACTGCAGGCGTGACCACCGGTGCGGGCGAATAAGCACCCATGCCGCCGGTGTTGGGTCCCAGATCCCCTTCGAGAAGTGCCTTGTGGTCTTGGGAGGAGGCCATGGCGAGCGCGTTTTTGCCATCGGCCATGACGATGAAGCTGGCTTCTTCCCCCACCAGAAATTCCTCGATGACGACCCGGTGACCGGCCGAACCGAAACTGTTTCCCGCCAGCATGTCCTCTACGGCCTGAATGGCTTCCGATTCAGTTTGCGCAACAACGACGCCCTTGCCGGCAGCAAGACCATCGGCCTTGACGACAATCGGAGCACCCTGGGCCTTGATGTAGGCAACGGCTGGTGCCACTTCGGTAAACGTCTGATAGGCGGCCGTGGGGATGTGATGGCGAGCCATAAAGTCTTTGCAGAAAGCCTTTGAGCCTTCCAGCTGCGCGGCGGCCTGAGTAGGCCCGAAGCAGGGAAGCCCTTCCTTACGAAAGGCATCGACCACACCCAGAACGAGGGGGGCTTCCGGGCCAACGATGGTCAGACCGATCTGGTTCTCCTTGGCAAAGCTAACCAGAGCGTCAATTTGATCGACCGCGATCGGGACGTTGGTCAGCCCTGGTTCGCGCGCGGTTCCTGCATTTCCAGGAGCGACAAAAACCTTCTTTGCCAGTGGCGATTGGGCGACCTTCCAGGCCAGAGCGTGCTCGCGGCCACCGCCGCCAATGATCAGGATGTTCATGAGGAACCTTGGTGTGGGGAAACTTTAGGAATGGCCGGGGCCGATGGCAGAATTTGCTGTCGTTATGCGCTGAGAGTATAGCAGGAGTGACCCTGGCCCTAAGGGGTTCTGTAACCGAAGCGGTGTGCTAGGATTCCTTCTTTTATCGATCGCCTTAAGGGGTTTTACCAGCATGATCATGCGTTCCATAGTGGGCTTCTGGATGCTTGCCCTTGTTTCCATGGGAGTCCTCGCCGATGCGGTTCAGGATGCCCGAAAGCCGGTGGATCACCTGAATCAGGAACTGATTGGCCTGATGCGTTCAGGTAAGGAACTCGGTTATGAAGGGCGGATGAAGAAAATCGATCCCACCGTACGTCAGAGCTTTATGTTTGAGGCCGTGGCGCAGATTGCGCTGGGTGCGCATTGGAAAAAGCTCGATGAAGCTCAGAAGCTGGCCTTCATGGATAAATATCGCGAGTTGAGCTCTGCAACATACGCGTCTCAATTCAAGGAATACGAAGGCGAGAAATTCGAGTTCGAGTCGGGACAGGAGATGAAGCCCGGCCGGATGATGCTGCGTTACATTCTGGTTGCTCCGAAGGAAAAGCATACCTTTGAGTACCACGTATCCCTTTTTAACGGGGAGTGGCGGGTGGTGAACATCGTCGTCGACGGGATCAGCGACCTGGCCTTGCGCAAGGCGCAATACACCAGCGTGATTGATCGCGAGGGTTTCGATGCCCTGATCGCGAAGCTGGTTGAAAAGATTTCAGATACGGCCAAGAACAATCAGACCTGATTGCCCGCCATTCGGGTTAGCTCAGGCTTTGCAGTAGCGCCCGATCAGTTGTTCCATCAGCCTGACGGCGGGATTGATTTCCGAAAGACTCAGGAACTCGTTCGGTTGGTGGGCCTGGTCAATGCTCCCGGGGCCGACGACAATCGTTTCGAGGCCTAACGCGTTGAAGAACGGCCCTTCCGTTCCAAAATTCACAGCCCCCGCCTCCTGACCTGTTGCGGTTTCAAGGAAGCGAGTCAGCTCCGCATCAGCGGCGGTTTCGAAAGGCGGAACGCCTGGAAAAAGCGCTTGTACCTCGAGTGAAAGACCGCTTTCCTTGGGGAAGTGGCTGGATAGCCGCTCCTCGACGAGCTGGCGAACCTCCTCAAGTCGCATGCCGGGCAAGGGGCGGATGTCGATAAGACATTCACAGTGTCCGCATATCCGGTTGGGGTTGTCTCCGCCATGGATGGCTCCAAAATTCATGGTCGGGTAGTCGACCTTGAATGAAGGGTGCCGATAGCGGGCCTTCATTTCCGCTTGCAAGTCCATGAGACTGGTCAGTACCTGATGCATGCCGACGATGGCGTTGGCGCCGAGGGAGGGATCCGAGGAGTGGCCTGCTCGCCCTTTCACGCGGATTGCTTCCATCATCACGCCCTTATGAACCCGGATCGGCTTGAGGCTGGTCGGTTCTCCAATGATGGCTTTTCTTCCCAGTTGACGGGAATCCGTCAGTAATCTTCTGGCTCCAGACATGGAGCTCTCTTCATCACAGGTACCAACGAGTATCAGCGGTTCCTTGAGTGAGGCAGGGTCAAAGCGCGCCGCGGCTTCAAGAGCCAATGCAAAGAACCCTTTCATGTCACAGCTTCCAAGGCCATAAAGTCGTTCTTCACGAACGGTTGCCTTGAAGGGATCTGATTGCCAGAGATCGGGGTTGCACGGCACAGTATCCGTGTGGCCCGATAGCACAAGCCCACCGGGGACTGTTCCAGAAAGACGAGGCCCAAACGTTGCAATCAGGTTGGCCTTGCCAGGCGCGACTTCTTCAATTTCAGTCTGAAAGCCAATGGACTCGGCCCAGTCCGCAAGCAGGTGAATGACGCCCAGATTGCTCTGGTCAAGCGCGTGATCCGCACAGCTGACCGAGGGAGACCCGATCAATTGGGTCATGCGTTCGATGATGCCGGGGAGTTTGCCGGTCATGTCAGAACCTGAGTGTGAGCGTTTTTGGAGTGGCGGCGCTTAGAAAGATCCCCACTGATTGCGTCGGCGGACGCTGATCCGGGGCAATAGGACTCCCAGCAGCACGCCGCCGAGAAGAATGAGGCCACCGATCAGAAACCATGTCTGCTTCTGATCTTCTGCGAGGGCGTTTTTCTCCTGGCTGAGCGTTTCAAGTTCGCGCTTCAAGCTGATAACGGTGCTTTGGAGTTGATCGCGCTCGGCTTGGGTTCTCAGGATGTCAGCGGAAGCGGCGCGCATCTGAATCAGTTCGCTCTGCAGTCGACCGAGTTCCTGTTGAAGCTGGTCGGCCGTTTTGGGTTCAGATGTTTCCAGTGCTGGTGACGTGGTTTCTTTCGAGACAGGCGTCTCGGATAAGTCTGCCTCCTTGACCCAACCCACTTCGCCGGATTCCCGCTGGACGCGCGCTTCCCCTTCTTTCTTGTTCAACTTGAGAAGTTGCACCGATTCGCCGGGGGTGAGGCTTGCAATCGAATGATCCTGATCAGAGAAGCCAGTCAGCAGTTCCACAGGGTGATCGCCGGCAACGTAACGCAGGGACACGTTGTTCGCAGCAGCGGGCCACGAGAGGATCAGGAGAGTCAGCGGCAGTAAGAATCTAGTCAATGGGCTCATGGTATACGCTGTCGATCGAAAGGCTTAGGCGAGGGTTTTAATCTGAATCCTGGGCGATGTCTGATCGGTTCCCTTAGCTGCATGTTAGCCTAAGCGAATACCTCTGGGTATCGTTGACCCGAGGCTGACGTACTCCCGCAGGCCCGCGGATGTTAAATTAAGCCTCCTTGTCCTCTTGATAACACGGCGTTCCCTAAAATGAAAATATTGGTGACCGGCACAGCTGGCTTTATTGGTTCAACTCTTGCCCACGCCCTGCTTGATCGTGGCGATGAGGTCATTGGTGTCGACAATCTCAATGACTACTACGATGTAACGCTGAAAGAGGCAAGGCTGGCGCGGTTGACGGTAAGACCGGGTTTCACCGACATCAGGTTGTCGCTCGAAGATCAGGAGGGGCTCGATGCGGTGTTTGCAAAATACCGGCCTGATCGCGTGGTGAATTTGGCAGCCCAGGCCGGTGTCCGGTATTCACTGGAGCGTCCAAGGGCTTACATTGATGCGAATCTTCTCGGGTTCTGCAATATTCTTGAAGCCTCAAGACACCATGACATCGAGCATCTCGTCTACGCGTCCTCAAGCTCGGTGTACGGGGCTAATACCCGCATGCCATTCTCCGTGCATCACAATGTGGACCACCCGGTCAGTCTGTATGCCGCGACCAAAAAGGCAAACGAACTGATGGCCCATACCTATTCCCATCTTTTCGGAATTCCGACCACGGGCCTTCGCTTCTTTACCGTATATGGTCCATGGGGGCGACCGGATATGGCCTTGTTCAAATTTACCAAGGCGATTCTCAATGGGGATCCCATCGATGTTTACAACTTCGGCAAGCACAAGCGAGACTTCACCTACATTGATGACATCGTTGAAGGTGTGATCAGAACCTTGGACCAGGTGGCGGCACCTAATCCCGCCTGGGATGGCTCAAAACCTGATCCAGGAACGAGCCGAGCGCCCTATCGTATTTACAACATCGGGAACAATCAGCCGGTAGCCCTGATGCATTTCATTGAGGTGCTGGAAAAGGCTCTTGGGCGCGAGGCAGAAAAGAATTTCCTGCCGATGCAGGACGGTGATGTACCCGAGACCTATGCGGATGTGGACGATCTCGCCCGAGATGTGGGGTATGCACCAAAAACGACGATTGAAACGGGGATTCACCGCTTCGTTGACTGGTATCGAGAGTATTACAAGGTCACCTGAGGGAATGTTGACCCATCCCCTCCGAGGGAAGACACCGGTTCTAGGCTTCGCGGCAGCTAGCGGAACTGGAAAAACCACATTGCTTCGGGAGGTCATTCCGAGGCTGCGCCGGGCGGGTGTGCGTCCCGGTCTGATCAAGCATACCCATCACGATTTCGAGATGGATGAGCCTGGGAAGGACAGCTTTGAGCTCAGGAAGGCAGGGGCCTCTCCAGTGCTCATCGCGTCACACCGGCGGCGTGGAATATTTTTCGAGCACGAGCATCCACGGGAACCCGTTCTGGCCGAAGAGCTTGCCTGCCTTGAGCCGCTGGCTCTGGATCTCATTCTGGTGGAAGGGTTCAGGCATGAACGCTTTCCGAAAATCGAACTCAGTCGCCGGGCGTTGGATGCTCCCCACCTCTTTGTTTCGGATCCCTCGATCATCGCCTTGGCAACGGATGGTGTCCCACCAGCCGATATTCAGATTCCCGTTCTCGACCTGAATGATCCGGACGCGGTAAGTCATTACATTCTTGAGGTTTTCATGCCAGAGGCGCGTCATGTTGTCGGTCTGTGATAACCCTACAGGTTTGCTTCCCTTGGAGGAGGCCGAATCTCGGTTACTAGCCTCGCTGGCCCCCATTGCCCGACAGGTGATCGTGAGTGCGGATGAGGCTCTGGGCCGCATTCTGGCCGAAGATCTTCGAACGCCCCTCGATTTTCCTCCCTTCTCGAATTCGGCCATGGATGGCTATGCCGTAAGGTCTGAAGAGGCGCACCCGGGTGGAAGGCTCCGGGTGGTCGGGACCATCCTGGCGGGAGGGACGCCAGAGCCGACCTTGGGTCCTGGAGAGTGCATCCGTATCTTCACGGGGGCGCCTGTACCCAAAGGCGCTGATGCTGTGGTGGTTCAGGAACAAGTCGTTCGCGAGGGTGACGAAATCCGGCTTGAAATCGATGGGCCTTTGAAAATGGGCGCGAATCTTCGCTATCAGGGGGAAGAGTTGCCGAAGGGAGAGATTCTTCTCGTCGGCGGCACCCGGATCGGGCCCTATGAGATGGGTCTTCTGGCCTATGCAGGGATCACGGAGGTCCGGGTGCAGGATCGACTTCGCCTGGGCGTTCTGGCAACGGGCAACGAACTCGTTCCGCCTGGACGTGCCCTCAGGCCAGGCCAAATTCATGAGAGCAATCGACCCGTGTTGCTGGGGCTGGTCAGGGAAATGGGGCACGTTGCCGTCGATCTTGGAACCGTCACTGACGAAATAGATGCGCTACGGGAGGTTCTGAACACTGGGGCCGAGGGAGTGGATGCGATTATCTCGACGGGCGGAGCCTCCGAGGGAGATGCGGACTTCATGGCTGCAGCGTTGACGGAGCTTGGAGAGGTTCGTTTTTGGAAGGTCGCGGTCAAGCCGGGTAAGCCTTTCATATTCGGACGTGTGGGGGAGGTGCCCGTCTTTGGACTTCCTGGGAATCCCGTGTCCTCGGCCATTATTTTTCTCAAGCTGGTGAAACCTGCCATTGAGCGGCTTTCCGGCGAGGGTGCCAGACGGCCTGTATCATGGCGCCTTCCCCTGTTGTCTTCCATTAGAAGACAGCCTGGGAGAAGGGAATACCTTCGGGCTCGACTCGTTGAGGATTCTGGGGCTGTCGCCGTGATGCCTTTGAAGCAGCAGGGGAGCCATCGCCTGACATCCCTGCATCTAGGGGATTGTCTGGTCGTAGTGCCGCCGGATGTGCGGGTTCTGGATGCGGGGGAAATGGTAGAGGTTGAGCTCTTTCGACCTGTCAGTTGGCCGTGGGAAACACACTAAATGCAATCAGATAAATCCGGTTCGAAAGGCGTTCTTCTCTACACCCGTCCGGGGTTTGAGCGGGAGGCGGCGGCTGAAATCATGGAACGGGTTGCCGCGTTGGAGCTCTATGGGTATGTCCGGGCTCAGGAAGGTGAGGGGGTGGTCCACTTCGTGCCGGGGCAGGATGACTTCATGGAGATCCTCTCCAAGAAACTGCGGTTTGGAGATCTCATCTTTGCGCGGCAGATGGTGATGGTAATGGACGTCCTTCCTTCGCTGGCTACGGATGACCGCCTGAGCCCCATTCTTCAGGCGCTGGAAGCGAGCGATCTCCGTTTTGGGGATCTGTTTCTGGAAACCGCCGATACCAATGAGGCGAAATCCCTTTCTGTCTTCATGCGGAAATTCCAGGTGCCGCTCCGTCAGGCCCTTGAGCGATCCGGGCGATTGGTGAAGGGGTTGCCCCTGAGGCTGCATGTATTCTTCTACAGCGGAACTTCGATCGTTTTGGGAACCAGTTTTTCCTATAACGCTTCGCCTTGGCTGATGGGGATACCACGGCTCAAATTTCCTCCGGGTGCCCCAAGTCGTTCCACCCTGAAGCTGGACGAAGCCTTCGGTTTGTTTGTCGATGATCCTGAAATTTCACTCCAGCCTGGCATGACGGCCGTGGATCTCGGAGCAGCGCCTGGTGGCTGGACCTATCAATTGGTGCGCCGACATCTTAGAACCGTTGCCGTAGATAACGGTGCCATGGATACCGCCTTGCTGGATTCTGGCCTGGTTGACCACCAGCGCGTCGATGGTTTTCGCTACCGCCCACCCAAGACGGTGGATTGGCTAGTGTGCGACATGGTGGAGCAGCCGCAAAGGATCGCCAAGCTCATGGGGGAGTGGCTGTCGGACCAGAGATGCCGACGGGCTATCTTCAATCTGAAGCTGCCGATGAAAAAACGGTACGAAATGGTTCAGGATTGTCGTGAGGTCATCGAATCGCGACTCAGGAACGCTGATGTTTCCTGGCACCTGAAATTCAAGCAGCTCTATCACGATCGCGCCGAAATTACGGGTTACTGCAAAATCATTCCCCACTCAAAACCCTAACCCTAAT
>CAYFOC010000076.1:7126-8238 GCA_964344615.1 uncultured Methylococcus sp. | reverse complement strand
CGACCTCACGGAGCAGACACGCGCCATTTCCAGACCAATCCCTCTTAACAATCTCAGTCATGCTCAACATGAGCTTGAAAATGACACGTCAAGAGAAAGAGACGATATATCGAGGGCTCTGGACAGAAGGGGTTATCGGGCAGTCACCAACAACCCTTCCGGACTCCAAGGCTTTAGACGATCTCAATTCCAGCCAATCATTGACATTCATCAGAAATAAACGAGATCATGGGCGCTTTTACTAGCTCTGAAATTTCTGTAGCTAGCATTACCTAATAAGAAGAATAGAGAGGAGACTGGTATGTGTTGGAGCGGAGAAGCATCTGCAGTACTTGCAACCATCGGATTTGGTACTGCGAGCTACGTTGCATATAAGGGCGAATCTAAACAACTTTGGATTCCACTGACGTACTTTGCCTGTATGGAACTGCTTCAGGCGGCCACGTATGTCTACATCAATCTCTGTGATGCCCCTCCCAACCAAATACTCACTCTATTTGGCTACATACACATCGCCTTTCAGCCATTTTTCGTCAACATGGTGGCCATGTATTTCATTCCGGACAAGGTCCGGGAAAAAATCAGTACTTTCGTTTACACCGTATGCGCCATTGGCGCGATCGCCATGTTGGTGAAGATGTATCCGTTCGCGTGGGCTGGTACTTGCGCAATAGGCATAGAAGCCTTCTGCGGCCAGCAGGCATGCTCTGTCTCGGGTGATTGGCACATTGCGTGGCAGCTTCCGCTGAATGGCCTGGCGATATCATTCAATGGACTTTTCTACGGCTTGCATGGCATCACCTACATCCTGGTCGCCTTCGTCATGCCTGTCATCTATGGATCTTGGCGCTTCGTGGCTTTCCATATCGTCATGGGACCTATCCTTTCGATTCTCACTACGCGTGATCCGAACGAGTACGCCGCAGTCTGGTGCCTCTTCTCCATCGCGCTTTGCCTATCGGTGATCAAATCTCCAATCCGGAGGCATTTGCATGTCACCGCCTGGCCCTACTATTCGAGGCTCGAAAAGGCTTAACCTCTGTGAAGCGGGGCGTTGGGCATATTGCCCTGCCCCAGCAAGCCCCAAGGGCAACGCCACAACGAAAGATTGT
>CAYFOC010000076.1:0-7026 GCA_964344615.1 uncultured Methylococcus sp. | reverse complement strand
GGTTACGGTTCATGGCTATTTCGAGGCAGGTACGGACTGTGCCTTGGCAGCAGGTTGCAAATCCACCATTGCTGAAGCCGCAATGACCGGACCCCGTTGACCATCGACAGTTTTCAGGAAATCCCGGTAAGCGCTGTTTCTGCGAAGGAGATCGGCCCCAACCTGGACCAGCAGATCCACATCGTTAGGCGGAAGTTCGAGTGAGGTTGGCAAGCCATTGAGGTGGTCTTTAAGCGACTTCCCGGCAATGTTTTTGAAACTGACACCCACTCTAAAGACATTGACTGGAGCACCGCTCTCATCCAATTGCTTCTTGAGCGCTGCAAGTTGAGTGTCCAAGAGAATTCGGGATTCATTGTTGAATAATTCGAACTGAATGTTCGAGAACGCTGCCATGGTATCGGCGATCGATGGTTTCTCGGCTTGCTCATCGACGTTGTGGACCGGCTCGACCTCAGCATCCACCACTATCACCAAAATACTATTGAATTTTTTCGTGCCGAGTGGACTCAAGCCGTTCTGATATCCTTCCAGTCGCTCTGTCAGCGCCCTGACGCCGAGGTTATCCGACAATCCCCCGTCGATCAGTTGCACGTAGGGATACTTTGCACGGTTCTGATAATGTCCGATACGTTCTTTGATTTCAGTGATACGAGGCCCGGTGTCATTGTCGGTTACAAATCTGTGCAACGACTTGTTCTTTAGGGCATCACACTCGCCGTTATAGTTCTTGAGAACGACCGGAGCGAACATGATCGGGACTGCGGATGATGCGGTGACGGCTCGCGCCACCTTCAGATCCAGAAGGTCTGAGCAGAGAAGATCAAAGTAGACCTGCGTAAAGGAAAACCGACTCGCGGTGCCCAGATTAGTCGCATTGATCTCGATGAAGGGGCTCTTTTCCAGATCAATGTCGCGGAACGACTTACCCTCAAAGATGTTGCTATCGTAGTACTCAATGGCCATTTCCGTTCGATCGAAGCCGGTCGAAACGCTGCGCCACCAATACGAAGGATCAAACAACTGCTGGATCAGAATGCCCTGAATACTCTGCTTGAGAAAAACATCCTCATAATCCGTAAAGATTTTGTCACCGAACAGGCCGTAATACGCCGCGGTAAAACTTCCCCCGGATACGGAGCTAATGCTGTCGACGTCATCGAGCAGGCGAATACGTTGACCTCGACTTTGAATCGAGGTGTCGCGAAGTTCCTTGAGAACGCCATAGGAAAGCGCGGCCGCCCGGGTCCCTCCCCCTGAAAAAGCCAACAGAACGACATTGTCCCCAAGGTCTCCATTGCGCACCTTGTGTATCGAGTAGCCATTACTGTCGGCAACCTCTTTGACGGGCTGATTCAGCGGGCGAAATAGCGTCGTGCAGCCCCCAACCCAGACACTCAGTAACAATGTGAGAAGAGGGAGAAGGTGTTTTTTCATGGATATCTATCCTTAACGACAATAAATCCAGGCAACTTCGCTGCATGCCAAAAGATAAAGCCACAGAAGCCTATGCATAGGAATCAGGTGCCCGCTTGATGGTTTTCCAGGCCTCGGGGTCGTGCCCGGTGAAAATTTTGGCGTCACAGCGACGCCGCTCATCACGCAACCGACGTATAGCGCGAAGCGCTTCATCAGGGGACCAGATCAATCCCGGAAGGATCTCTTCCTCAAGATTTTCGAGGGTGTAGCAACTGTCTCCTGTCAGAACAATCGGTCCTGACTCCTGCAAGTTCAGCCTCAGGGACTGATGGCCCGGCGTATGGCCAGGACTGAACCAGATGCAAATCGATCCGTCACCGAACAGATCAAAGCCGTCATCCTGCCAGCCCTCAAGAATCAGCCAATCCACGGGTCGATCAAAATCAGCTCGGATATAGGCAGCGCTCTGGGAGGCGTCTGGCGTGTAGGCAAAATGAAGCTCATCACGCTGGACGACATAACGAGCCTTGGGAAAAGCTCCGACCCCACCGGCATGATCGAGGTGAAGATGAGAAAGGATCACATACGTGATGTCGTCCGGCCCAATACCCATGGTTTGCAGCTGATTCACCACGAAGTCCGCTTCGGTCATTATTGGCCGATAGCTCTCCACGACGGATCCCCAGTGCTTTTCAGGATCCTGCGCAACCGCAAGCGCATTCCCCGTATCAAAGAGGACCAGTCCCTTAGGGTGATCTATCAGGTAGAACGGGACGGGAACGGTAAACGGCTCACCAACCCCCCGCCCCAAGGTAAATAGCTGCTTCTGACTTTCAAGCTCACCGCATGAAAAAGCATACAAGCGCATGACTCAGGCGCTCCGATCTGCATCATCAGCACCAACATAGGCTTCCTCATAAAGCCGCAGAGCCATATCGGGCGTGACTTTGCGGGGATTATTTCTTAATAGCCGGTCGATGCTCATGACACTCCTGGCCATAATCGGAAGTGATTCTCGTCTCACGCCCACACTGGCTAGATTCAATGGGAAGTCGAGTCTCCTCAAAAGGTGCTGAAGCGCATCAAGGAACTCGGAAGCCCCCCCTTCAACTGTCCCTCCCACCGCCTCGTTCATTCTTTGAAACTTCATTTCGACGCCATCCCCTTCTAGGTTGAAGCGCATGAGGGGCATCAGCATCAGTGCATTCGCCAGACCATGAGGCAGATGGTAACGGCCACCGAGCGGATAGGCGAAAGCATGTATCGCGGCAACCCCCGCATTGGCAAATGCCATTCCGGCCAGACAACTTCCCAGAAGAAGGGCCTCGCGCGATTCAACATCAGCCCCATTCGCATAGGCTGCGGGTAGCGAAGACCAGATCAGTTTCAGAGCTCGAAGACTGAGCGCTTCGGTAAATTCATTCGATTGAACCGATAGAAAGGATTCAACGGCATGAATGAGAGCGTCCATGCCCGTATAGGCGGTCTGGTCAGATGGAAGGGATAACGTGAGTAGCGGGTCCAAAATGACCCTTTGCGGTATCAGGCGAACGGAGACGACAGCCTTCTTCAGTTCATCTTCTTGATCTGAAATGACCGCGATCGGCGTGACCTCACTACCCGTTCCCGCCGTTGTCGGAATGATCATCAGCGGGAGAGGAACACTTGAAATCGGATCGCCTCCCAGGACCGAAGTCATGTCCTGACGGCCCGGAGCAAGGGCGGCTACAAGCTTAGCCGTATCAATCGAACTCCCCCCGCCAATCCCAAGGATCGCATCAACGTTCGCATTCTTTGCAAATGCGATCGCCGACTCCACCAAGGCGATATCCGGATCGGGCGACACCCGATCAAAAACCGCCACCGTGACGGTTTCAGGGATCACGGATAAAACGCCCTCAATAACTCCCGCGAGAACCAGGCCATGATCCGAGACAATGGCAAGACGTGAAACACGGTGGTCGATTAGCCACGGCGAAAGCTCACTCAAAGCATTCGCTCCTGACAGGATTTCAGGAGTCGGCAGCCATCTCACAGCCAGATATCCTTCGGACTGGGAACGGCACCTGAAATGGGATAAGCAATGCGTTGAATATTCAGAAGGTGTCGATAGTCGAGATTTTCCGAAAGGCTATTGTGGCCCCAGGTTCCACACCCGAGGGTCGTCGATGGAGTCAGGCCATTAAAAAAACTCCCTCCCGCAGCAGTGGGCGAAGTCTGATTGACAATGATCCTTGAAACCGGAAGCGAAAGGGCCACCTTCTCAATCATTCCCACATCATTGGAATGGACCACACAGCTATGCCCTGCCCCCTCCAAAAGGAGATTGGTATGCGCCTCATGAATGGCGTCATCGAGCGTCTTGTAGGGAAAAAGACTGAGCACAGGGAACATTTTTTCACGTCGTAACACATCGTCCGGCGACATCTCGCCATCGATAAGGATGACCCGGATGCCTTGAGGAATCTGGATATCACATTGCTTTGCGATGGCTTCCACGGACTGACCGATCAGGGACTTCGCAATTTTTCCATTCGGAAACAGTGTGGCGCGAATCTTTCCGATTGCTTCCGGAGAGTCCAAGAGAAAACCGCCCGCATTTTTGAGTGCGGTAATCACTGATTCACGCGCATCGCCGGGATAATGAAGCGATTGCTCACACGAACAAATGATTCCGTTATCAAAGGCACGCCCCCGGAGCACCTTGTCAGCAACTTCTTCTGCGTCAACCGCACGATCCATGATGACCTGAACGTTGCCTGGCCCTACGCCATAGGCAGGTCGCCCACTGGTATAGGCCGCCTGCACCATGGCCGTGCCGCCGGTTGCAACGACAACATCAACCTCCCGCATCAAGGCATGAGTCGCATCGATACTTGGCTCTTCGAGCACTTGCACCAGATCCGGTGGCGCGCCTAATCGGCTCAAGGCAGCATTGATTAATCGTATGGTTTCGGTTGTAGTCCTTTTGGCGGAGGGATGCGGTGCCACAACAATCGAGTTACGTCCCTTTAGTGCCAACATGACGTTGCACATCGGCGTTGTCGTCGGATTGGTGACGGGAGAAAGCGCACCGACGACGCCAACAGGCCGAGCCACTTCCGTAATTAACGTATCCTGATGCCGAGCAATCACGCCGACGGAGGGTTTGCCTTTAAGGTGTAACCAGATCAGCTCTGCCTTCAGGCGATTTTTGAGAACCTTATCTTCATAGACCCCCATCCGAGTCTCATCATGGGCCATGCGAGCCAGAGGTTCGGCATGATCAAATACCGTCTGTGCCACACACTTGACCAGAGCATCCACCTCCGACTGCGAGTATGAATCGAGCGCATTTAAGGCATGTCTTGCACGCTCCACATATTCCTGCATCTATTTCACCTTAGTGTTGGCCGACTTTTCAGATTGATCCAGAACCAAATCTACACCGATTGATCGAAGCCTCAACAGATTGGGCTATTCCATAGCGCCCTGATCAACCCAACTCCCGAATGGTTCTCACTCGATGACGGCCACGACGCATTTTATGACCGGGTTGACGACGAACCCAGCCGAAATAGACCAGAGCCAGCAATCCAAACCACGAAGGAATGAGAGCAACCATCCAACGACCGTCAGCATCTAAGGTTAAAAGCACCAAAATGAACGCGAAGAAACCTAGCACCACCTTGCTCATGAAGTGCCCATAGGGCATGGGAAAGAGAGAGCGATCGTGAAGCTCTGGTCGGCGCCGGCGAAAGCTGAGATAGCATAGGAGGAGAATGCTCCATACGCACAGGAATAACAGGGATGCCGCAGCGGCGACACCCTGAAAGATGTCCATCATGCTCGCGTCAAGCACCAAGAGTCCGGCAGGCAGCAGAAGCAACAATCCAATAAACAGCAAGGCCAAAACGGGAACGCCTTTTGAGGAGAGCACCGAAAACGCGACGGATGCATCTCCATGCTTTGATAGACCGTAAAGCATGCGCGATGTGGAATAGATACCACTATTAATCGAAGACAATGCCGAAGAAACGGCGATGAAATTCACCACTGAGGCGCTCGCCTTAAAGCCGGTCAGGATGAACATTCCCACAAACGGGCTTTCCTCGGCAGAAATGGCTGACCATGGTGTGACCATCATCAAGGTCGTCAATGTCCCGAGATAGAACAACAGAATCCTGAGCGGAATCGCATTGATGGCACGGGGCATCACAACGTTCGGATCCTTCACCTCTGCCGCCGTCGTTCCAATGATCTCCATGCCGACAAAGGCGAAGATTGCTGTCTGAAATCCGCTGAGAATCCCCTCCCAACCCGCCGGAAATATCCCTCCATACCGCCATAGATTGGACAAAGACGCGGTATAGCCAGAAGGTGCAGGAAACGCTGTTGCAATCATCCAGCATCCGACTGAGATCAAGGACACAATGGCGATGATCTTGATCAGCGCGAACCAGAACTCGACCTCTCCGAACAAGCGGACGGTGAGAAGGTTAATGGACAGCAACCCAGCCACAGCAATGGGGACCGTGGTCCAGCCAGGCATGTCAGGCCACCAAAATGACATATATCCGGTAATCGCAACCAGCTCGGCCATCGCGGTGATGATCCAGGCCAACCAATAGGACCATCCAGTAGCAAAACCTGCCCAGGGACCCAGAAGATCTTCAGCGCAGTCGACAAACGACTTGTAACGAAGATCCGCCAGCAAGAGCTCCCCGATGGCTCGCATCACGAAATAGAGCATGATGCCGATGATCGCGTAGACCAGAAGAATGGAAGGGCCGCTCGATGCAATGCTTCGACCAGACCCCATAAAAAGTCCGGTGCCTATGCAACCCCCAATCGATATCAACTGAATATGCCGATTGGAGAGATCTCGGCGGAGCTCGTCCGCTGGCTCATGAGGGATCGCATGGTTCGCAAGTTGATTTACTTTTGACATCGCGACTCCTGGAGACTCTTGTTCAAAGAGCGCCTCATGTCCTTGCTTGAAGACTGCCCATCACACTCGCCGGGATAGACCAGAAACGGACTTCACACGCACATTTCAAAATCGTGGAACGATCTTAAGAGGGAATGTGACCTGATCAAGATCCAAAGCCAGCGAAAATGAACTGCTGGGTGCCGCAAGGTTCAGGTTGAAAATACCATCCTGACAACCACCCCCTCCCCCGGAGGAGCGCGTCCAGGAGCTCTGAGCCACAAATGACTTCACCGCTGCCTCCCGATTCCAAAGCGAAAGTTTCCTGCCCTGAATGATGATGGAAACCTGATTGGAAATTGTCCCCTTGCTGATTTCAAAATAGCTTAAGCCCTGACATCCGCCATTGGTGTAATAGACGGTGCTTTGTGGAACAAGAAATCCGGTCGAATCGAAGTAACCATCCGTAGGGATGGCTGCAAATACGGCCGCACCCCCGGATTTCGCAGTAAGGAGGAGCTGACCGGTATTGAAGGTCGACGGAAACCAATCCCCTAGAATTTTTGCGCCACTATCTACCAATTGGTAGCTGTGCACCGCCGCGTTGGTTGTGGAATTGGTCTTGGAAGAATCTAGGCTTACCGCCTGTACAAGAACAGGGAAAAAAAGACACGTCAAAACACTAAAGATCTTCATTT
>CAYFOC010000075.1:0-8269 GCA_964344615.1 uncultured Methylococcus sp. | reverse complement strand
TTTTTCTCCAGCACACCTCGGCGAGTCTGACGATCAATGAAAACGCCGATCCGGATGTGCGACGGGACATGGAGCAACAATTTCGGGAGCTCGTGCCCGATGGCGCGTCCTTTTACACCCATGTGCTTGAGGGTGACGATGATATGCCTGCCCACGTTAAATCGAGTCTTCTCGGGGTCAGTTTGCTGATTCCCGTTGCAAAAGGCACGTTTAAGCTTGGGACGTGGCAGGGGATTTATTTGGGGGAACATCGGGATTACGGGGGATCCCGTCATCTGGTGGTCACCCTGCAGGGAGAACCGAACCCCTAGTCGTTGGAAGTCCTACGTACTTATTCGGACTTCAAGCCCCAAGGCTTTGATGCGATCGGTCAGAAGCTCTCGCTCTTCTGGCTTGATGGCGCTCAATCGATGGGCCTCAGGTTGCTCGGAGGGCCGTGCCAGTCCATAGAGCATGACGCCCCTGGGAATTTTTTGCGAGGCGATCAGGGTTTCCAGCGTTTCAAGGTAACCGTGTATATCTTTCTCTGAAAGAGACGCATCATCCAACGTAACCAGACAGGTCTGAATCCATGTGGGAAGAAGATTCAGGCAGATCGCGAGATGCTCCCGAACCCTTTCAATCGATAAGCGCGCGCCATTGATCTCGAGGATGCCACCGCTCGTGCCTCGGTCCATCTTGAACCACGCTTCCCCCCCCAGTCGTCCCCAATGGCGAAGTCCCTCCTGAACGCTGGCGTGATCCATCAGGCTGCCATTGGTGATCACGATGAGTCCGATGTTCCCCAGCAGATCAAATTCCTCAGCGATCTCCCCGATGGCTCGAGTCACGTCCACGAAATTCGGACAGCTGGTTGGCTCTCCATTCCCTGAAATGGCGATATCGCGGATAACGGTGCCGGGGGCTAATTCAAAGCGATTTGCGAGCGCGCCGGAACGATGATCCTCAAGAAGGCCCCGAAGTTCAGCCTGGAGTTTGGGGATGTCACAGATCGGCGCAGATCCTCGCGTGAGATCCGGTACCTGACAATATCGGCAGGCCCAGTTGCAGGCGTTATTGGGATTCAGATTGATGCCGATGGAGAGGCCTTGCGAGCGCCTGGACCAGACGGGATAAACGTAGGTGAGGCCCGCGCTATCTCTGCTGTGATCATTGATGTTCAGCTTGGTCATGCGAGAAGTCGTTGCAGTGGTCTTTCCGGAAGAAACCCTTGGGACATTCTAATCGCTTGTGATCTTCACCAAGCGGTCATGTAACGGTTTCATAATGTTTGCATTATGGCGGGACGTCTTGGCTGATGCCTTGAGGGTTCTGCTCGTCATTTGTGCTCTCATTTGCTCGCCCCATGAAGATGACACCGCAGGATCCTGATAAACACTTCGAACGTCTGGCCAAAGACTTGATGGATGGCTTTGACGAAGAATTGGAGATGGAGGCTGATGATGGTTTTTTCCCTTGGGTCGAGGGTCAGTGGCCCAAGGGGTATCCCGAAGACCACGCCTTTCGAAGAACTTATTTTCGTGAGCTTTTCAGGCTTCAGGCAGAGCTCGTTAAGCTTCAGGATTGGATTGCCGCGACCGGGCAGAAAGTCGTCGTTATTTTTGAGGGTAGGGATTCAGCGGGCAAGGGTGGTGTGATCAAGCGGGTCGTTCAACGATTGAATCCTCGCGTCTGCCGCGTTGTGGCGCTTCCTGCGCCCAGTGATCGTGAGAAAACGCAATGGTATTTCCAGCGCTACGTGGCCCATCTTCCCTGTGCTGGAGAAATGGTGTTATTCGATCGCAGTTGGTACAACCGGGCGGGTGTTGAGAAAGTCATGGGCTTCTGCTCAGGCGAGGAATACGAGGAGTTCTTTCGATCAGTCCCTGAGTTTGAGCGGATGTTGGTTCGCTCCGGCATCAAGGTTCTTAAATATTGGTTCTCGATTACGGATGAAGAGCAGCAATATCGCTTCATGGGGCGGATACAGGATCCGCTCAAGCAATGGAAACTTTCTCCCATGGATCTTCATGCAAGGAGTCGGTGGGAAGAATATACCGTTGCCAAGGAGATCATGTTTGAGAGGACCCATATTGAAGAAGCACCTTGGTGGGTTGTTCAGGCCGTAGACAAGAAACGTGCGCGCCTAAACTGTATTCATCATCTGCTGGGCCAGTTCCCCTACGTGGAAATTGAGCGGCCGGAGGTGATTCTTCCGCCTCGTGTCCATCATCCAGGATACGAGCGTAGGGCTCCATCAGGCGATATGATGGTGCCTGAAGTCTATTAGGATTCGAAGGAATCCATTCTCGAAGCGGGTCTGGGCCTCGCGGGAGGCCCATGGTGTAAATGGACATGGTTTCCTGGGGGGCCGCGAACATGCCTGTTCAAACGCGCAAGCTTTTTGTGATGGACACAAATGTGCTCCTTCACGATCCATCGTCACTTTTTCGTTTTCAAGAGCACGATCTCTATATTCCGATGGTCGTTCTGGAGGAATTGGATCGCTGCAAGAAAGGATTGTCAGATACCGCAAGGAATGCTCGGCAGAGTAGCCGGTTTCTGGATGATCTGGTCAGTCAGACTGACCTTTCTGCTTTGCGTGAAGGAATACCCTTAAGTCGTTTGCAACATGCCGGTGTAGACGATGAACGTCCTAGTGGGCGACTTTTTTTTCAAATCGACAAATTGGTTTCTGCTCTGCCCGAACATCTTCCGGGCGATCTTCCTGATAACTCCATTTTGGCCTCGGTATTAGCCTTGCTCAAGGAAAGCGCTGGACGCGAGGTGATTCTGGTTTCAAAGGATATCAACTTACGGATCAAGGCGGCCGTTCTGGGTATCGTGGCCGAAGATTACCAAAATGATCAGGTGCTTGATGACGTCTCGCACCTTTATAGCGGCGCGCAATGCCTGCCGGATGATTTCTGGGAGAGTCATGGACAGGGCATGGAGTCTTGGAAGGATCCCTCAGGCCGCACTTTCTATCGGGTAGTGGGCCCTTTGGTCAAGACGTGGCATATCAATCAATTCCTTTATCTGGACAATGGATCCGAATTCGAAGCCATCGTTCGCTCCAGAGAAAATGGTGCGGCAGTGATTGAGTTGGCTCGCGACTACAGAACCTCACAGCATGCCGTATGGGGCATCCAGGCGAGAAATCGAGAGCAGAACTTTGCCCTCAATGTTCTGATGGATCCCAGTATTGATTTTGTAACCCTGTTAGGGACGGCCGGAACCGGAAAAACGCTCCTCACACTCGCCAGTGGGCTCATGATGACCTTCGAAGACAAGGGGTACCGAGAGATCATCATGACCCGAGAAACTGTACCTCTGGGGGAGGATATTGGGTTTCTCCCGGGGACAGAGGAGGAGAAGATGTCTCCATGGATGGGGGCTCTCCACGATAATTTGGAGCTTTTAAGCGGGCAGAAGCCTGCAGCGGGATCCTCTTGGGAGCAGGGCGCAACTCAGCAGGTTCTTATGAGCAAGATTTCCGTAAGGTCGCTTAATTTCATGCGGGGAAGAACCTTCCAGCAACGCTTCATCATTCTTGATGAGGCACAGAACTTGACCTCCAAACAGATCAAAACGCTGATCACGCGCGCTGGTCCAGGAACCAAGATCGTCTGTCTTGGAGACATTGCTCAGATCGATACGCCGTATCTGACGGGAACAACGTCCGGCCTGACCTATGCCGTAGATCGATTCAAGAACTGGCCGCACGCTGCCCACATCAGCATGCGTCGTGGCGAACGCTCGCGTTTGGCTGATTATGCGGCGGACGCCCTCTGATCGAGGCGTCCGCGCCTTGAGGTAATTAGCCGAAACGGCCGGTGATGTACTCTTCCGTCAGTTTGTGACGGGGGTTCGTGAAGATCTGAGCCGTTTCCCCAACTTCGACCAATTTGCCGAGGTGGAAGTAGGCGGTTCGCTGAGACACACGAGCCGCCTGCTGCATGGAATGCGTGACAATCACGATGGTGTAGAGGCTTCGCAACTCATCGATCAGCTGTTCGATTTTTGCGGTCGCGATAGGGTCAAGCGCTGAGCAGGGTTCGTCCATCAGGATGACTTCAGGATTGACCGCGATGGTTCTGGCAATGCACAGACGCTGTTGCTGTCCACCTGAAAGCCCGGTGCCCGGCTGGTTTAGGCGATCCTTGACCTCCTCCCAGAGGCCTGCTCGGCGAAGAGATCTTTCTACCGTTTCATCGAGATCCGCCTTGCTGCCGGCGAGCCCATGGATTCGAGGGCCGTAAGCGACGTTTTCGTAAATCGTCTTGGGGAAGGGGTTGGGTTTTTGGAACACCATACCGATTTGCGCCCGAAGCGGAACGACATCCACATGCTCGGCATAGATGTTTTCCTTGTCGAGAAGAATGCTTCCCGTGACGCGACATCCCACAATGGTGTCATTCATGCGGTTAAGGCAGCGCAGGAATGTGGACTTACCGCAGCCGGACGGACCGATGAAGGCGATCACCTGATTTTTGCCGATGTCGAGATTGACGTTCTGCACGGCTTCTTTTTCGCCGTAAAAAACATGAACCTGTCGACAACTGATTCGGGCATTGTCGTGTGTAAATTCACCGACGGTACCAATGTGGTCCCTGTCGTATACCGACTCCATGTTTCTACCTCCAAAGGACGGGGCGTTGGATGTTTGGAATGCTGATGAACTCTGCCTGATTTCTTCGTGCTTGATCATAACGGTTACCAACGCCGTTCGTAACGTCTGCGGAGATAAACCGCAATCCCGTTCATGGTAATTAGAAAGGCCAGCAACACGAGAATGGCCGCCGAGGTTCTTTCGGTGAAGGCTCGCTCGGGACTATCTGCCCAGAGATAAATCTGAACCGGTAGCACGGTGGCCGGGCTAGTGATGGAGGTGGGTATATCCACGATGAAAGCGACCATGCCGATCATCAGCAGTGGAGCGCTTTCTCCCAGTGCGCGAGCTGTTCCGATAATGGCGCCCGTTAGCATGCCAGGCATCGCCAGCGGCAATACATGATCGAAGACCATTTGAACGGGGGATGCGCCAATTCCAAGGGCCGCTTCACGCACGGAGGGTGGAACAGCCTTCAAGGCAGATCGCCCCGCAATGATCATGACCGGGAGTGTCATCAAGGTCAGGACAAGACCGCCGACCATGGGTGAAGAGCGGGGAAAGCCAAAGAAATTGATGAAAACGGCTAGGCCCAGAAGTCCGAACACGATCGAGGGTACTGCGGCGAGGTTGTTGATATTGACCTCAATTAGGTCTGTCCATCTGTTTCTCGGCGCAAATTCTTCAAGGTAGATCGCGGCCGCAATCCCGATGGGGAGAGAAAGGCCAATGGTAATGAGAAGCGTCAGAGCCGAACCCGAAACTGCTCCCCAGATGCCTGCTGTTTCAGGTTCACGGGAGTCCCCGTGGGTCATGAAGTCCTTGTTGAAGACTGTTTTTATGCGGTTTTCCTGGCGCAAGGTAGTCAGCCACTCGAGCGTCTTTCGGTTGCGGTCGCTGAGTTCGCTTTCCTCTCCCATTCGGTGCTTGGCCAGCATGTCGACCGCATCATCTACAGGCAGCCAGACCCTCTGGGTCGTTCCGATGAGTTCGGGGTGACTGAGGACGGCATCACGAATGACAAGTCCTGCCGATGAGGTAACGAAACTCATCAAGGCGCGCTTTGACTGGCGCTCCGTGACTTCGGGGAACAAGGACAATAAGGATGCTTTCCAGAGTTCATCGTAGTCGGCTTGGGCCAGGGTCTGTGGTTTCCGGCTTCCTTCCGGATCAATCAGTTGGGCATCAAGGTTAATATCCAACGCCACATTGGTGTAGATAAAGGCCGTATACCCATTACTGATGATGCTGGTAAAGAGGATAACGAGAAAGCTCAGCCCCAGGACAATGGACGCGAACCCATAGGCTCGAAAGCGCCTTTCGGCTCTTCGGCGCTTTGCGAGGCCCTCCATCACAATATCAATACTGCGTCGGGGAGAGGGGCCGTTGGTCATGACGTTATCACTCGTACTGTTCACGGTATTTCCTGACGATGCGAAGGGCGATGATGTTAAGCGCAAGGGTTAAGAGGAAGAGCACCAAACCCAAGGCGAACGCAGCCAAGGTCTTAGGGCTGTCAAATTCCTGATCGCCCACCAAAAGCGTGACAATTTGGGTCGTGACCGTCGTCACGGCCTCCAAGGGATTTGCTGTGAGATTGGCGCTTAAGCCTGCAGCCATGACCACGATCATGGTTTCACCGATTGCACGGGAAATAGCGAGAAGGATGCCGCCCACAATCCCGGGAAGTGCCGCTGGAATAATCACCTGGCGAATCGTTTCTGACTGCGTTGCACCCAGCGCATAAGCACCATCGCGAAGGGATTGGGGGACTGCGTTGATGAAGTCATCAGAAAGGGATGACACAAAGGGAATGATCATGATGCCCATGACGAGGCCAGCGGCCAAGGCACTTTCGGATGAGATCTCAAGTCCGATGTTCGCACCTAAGTCCCGAATGAATGGCGCGACGACCAGCGCCGCAAAAAAACCGTAAACAACCGTTGGGATTCCAGCGAGGATTTCAATCAGGGGTTTGGTGATAGACCGGAATTGGAGTGAAGCATATTCCGAAAGATAAATCGCCGACAAAAGTCCGATGGGAACGGCCACGACCATGGCTACGGCAGATATCAAAAGGGTTCCCGTGATCAGGGGGATGGCGCCGAATGCCCCGGAAGACCCTTCCTGATCTGCGCGCATGGCAATCTGAGGACTCCATTTGAGGCCGAATAGGAAGTCGGTAATCGGAACCATCTGGAAAAAACGGATGGATTCAAGGAGAACAGATAAGACGATACCGATGGTTGTCAGTATGGCCACCAGAGCACATCCGATAAGGCCCATCGTCAGTGCCTTTTCGACATGATTTCTAGCTTGAAACTCTGGCGCAATGCGGGATCTTGCAAAAAGAACACCAAGGACTGACAGGCTTAGCGTTAACAGCGTCAGCAAGAGGTTGCTTCGTCCGCTCAGGACGCTGTAAAGGTCGGCAGCGGCCTTTATTTCTGGAGAAACTTCGGTCGTCCGTGAGCCTGAGACCACGTTCTTGATGTCATTGACGATCAGACTGATCTCTTCTGGATTGCTGGACGTCATCTCTGAAGGGAGGGAGTGCAATACCATTGAGGTGATTGCGCTACTTTCGAGGGCGGTCCACAACACCATGACGAACAGGCTGGGAAGAACGCACCAAAGCGACGTGTAATAGCCGTAGAAGCCTGGCAGGGAGTGAAGTTTCTTGCCCGACAGGACCGCGACGGTCTTGGCTGTTCGCGCGCTCCAAAGGTAGCTCGCAATTCCAAGCAGGACGATCAGTAGGAGAAGGGTTGATTTTTCCACGGCAGGACACCCTAAGGGTTGATGCTACGTAATGCTAAGTCTAAGGCGAGATGTTAGGGCGAGATTCTTACAGCTTGTTGACACGCAGCAATCATGTCAAAAAATTTGTCGGCCCCTTGTCAATTCTCTTGGTCGCCTATTCTAGATGATGCCCGCAGGCAAATTCTTGCCATATTGAGGTTGATTTGTTTTTTAGGGGGGATCCTTAGGCGATTTTTCGGGGAGAAGTTCATACCAGCCCTCCATCAGGTTGGTCACAAACTCTGTCCAATGCATGGATTTGACGCCCTCTAAATCGTCGATCCAGCCGTCTTTACGGTAATGGAGAAAGACGAGCCCTCTGGCTTCATCAATTCCCGCAATCTTGAATTTGGCGCGGGTCCTCTGATCGCGACCGCGATTATGGGGCATGGTGTCCATATCCTGAAAAATTCTAAGTTTATCCGAGCACGATACAACACCACCATTTCCGTATGATGACCGTAATGTGACGGCCGCTGAATAAAAAAACCCCGCCAAATAGGCGGGGTTCTTAAGGTATGCCGGCGAGGAGATAGGGAGCCTGGCTCGCCGAATCCCTTACCTAGCCGTTATTGTCCATCAACTCCATTTCCTGACGGTCCAGATATTGCTGGCGTTCTGCCGAACACTTGGACTTGTCGCCATTGTTTTTCTTGAGGCACGCGCTGTAAGCATCCTTTTCAGGATTCTGTATGCGATTTGGGTTTTTATTGGCCGGAACCCAGGTGCAGCCTGCGGACAGTGTTGCGATGGTGATGAAAGCAAAAATCTTTTGGGTCATGTGTGTTCTCCAAATCATTTGGGGGCGGTAATCGGGGTCATGGACTTGGCGCTGGCAATCGCTTTCTTGCGGTCTGCTTCTGGAAGGGCGATCAG
>CAYFOC010000074.1:0-8308 GCA_964344615.1 uncultured Methylococcus sp. | reverse complement strand
CCAGCGCTCAAATTGCACGCCAATCTCACCAAGCGCTTTGCTGATGGCTTTATGATCGGTGAGGAGTTCAAAGGATTCTGGTTGATCTTCCAGGGCGATCGTTAACGCGCTCATAGGTGGGTGACTCCAGCGGTTCGCAATTCGATATCAAAGAGAAATTCGAGGGCTTCAAGATGTCGTAAAGCCGACTCTACGCTATCTCCCCATGTGTAGAAGCCGTGGCTTTTGATGAGGTAGCCGTGGATGTCTCCATTTCTTGTGATCCACTGGTCTACGGTTGAAGCAAGCTGCTCTATATCCTGATTGTTTTCGAAAATCGGAATTTCGATGCGTGTTGCATGTGTAACTATGCCCGGCAATGCCTTGAGAAGTTCAAAGTCTTCAAGAACGACAGAGTCGCTCCTGAGTCGTGAAATGAGAGTTGCTCCTGGTGAATGCGGATGCAGCACAGCGTTTATGTTGGGGTAACGTCGATAGAGCGCCGTATGCAGGAGGGTTTCTGCAGAAGAGCGGCGACCGTCGAGAGACTTGCCTTGTGGATCAATGATCAAAATGTCATCAGGCGTGAGGTGTCCTTTATGGCGTCCTGAAGCGGTGATGGCAATCTTGCCGTCAGGCAGTCGAGCCGAAAAATTACCGCTGGTAGCAGGAACCCAGCCACGCTGATCAATGAAGCGTCCTGCCTCAATCAGTTGTTGTGCGCAAATATCGAAAGAAGTCGTCATGTGGGAGAAGTCCATGTGATGTCGGACAAGGCTCAAGGGCTTCGAAAGCATCTAGCGTGGCCGAATTTACCAGATAGTGTGATAGCAATCATGGGGCAAGCGAATGGATGCGTTGCTCTGGGTTTTGATGTTCTGCGAGTCGTTAGGTCATATGCACCAAATCTTTGGGGTTATCGCCAAAGATCTAGGCTATATTGGGGGCTTATGCACCAATTTTCTGGGCTGGGCAGTCCAAATCGGTTTAAGGGACCGTTTTGGTTTCATGGCGTGTTGATAGGGTTTTCCAGATCATCCGCTGAGGCCTCTGAAACAGAAAAGTGTCGTTGAATATCTGAAGTGAGAGCAATACGCATGTTAAGGGGGGGAGCTTCCAGGATAAAGGGTGCTGTAAAGAAGAGTCAGTGGTTGTTGATGGCTTACCTGATCGTATCGGAATACCTGTACGCGCTTCGTTACACGTTGGGTTGGGTGGGATCGGGGTCTGGAATGGCGCATGCCAAATCAGATGTACAGGAATCCATTGATTACATCGATGAGGTATACAGGGACTACCTCGCGTATGCCGGAATTTCTAAACCATTTGGATCTGTTGCTGAGGTCGGGCCCGGGGATAGTTGTGGCGTAGCAATGAGATTCATGGCCGATGGCTGTGAAAAGGTGGATCTTGTCGATCGGTTCTATACCAAAAGAGATCCCTTGTATCATTCAAGGGTCTATGAAGTTTTGCTCTCCAAATATCCGGAACTGGCTCAGCAATGGGGGGCGGCCGACCTGAAGGATGAGCAGACGTTCCCTAACGTTTCAAGATATTACGGTCCTGATGCGGCGTCTGAGAAATTCTTTCATATTCCCGATTCCTACGACTTTATTGTCTCCCGCGCGGTGCTTGAGCACGTTCAAGACCCGGTCTTATCGCTGAAAAACATGATTGCCGCCCTCAGGCCGGGAGGGTGGATGTTGCATAAGGTTGATCTTAGAGATCACGGAATGTTTACTCCGGAATGGCACGAGCTCAAGTTTCTGGAGATTCCAGAGTGGATCTATAGGCGAATGGTGCACTGGTCGGGTCGCCCTAACAGGCGGTTGATAGACGCGTATAGAAACGTTTTATCCCCATCGGATTGTGAATGGAGAATCCTTGTCACGCGTCTTGCCGGTGTGGGGCCAGTTGAGCCTCATCTGGAGTATGCGAATATTCCAGAATCTATACGGGAAAGTGCTCTGGATTATGTCAGATCGATCAAGAAGGATGTCTGTGCAGCTTTTCATGATGTATCCGATGCGGATTTGAGTGTCGCGGGTCTCTTTCTGATTGTGCACAAGCCTAAGTAAGGCGGTACTCTCGGTTGCTGAGGGGCTTGTGTCCTTCTTAATGCGCGCTTTTTGCGGGTACCACGCAGGTTCTAAAGTCAAACAAAATGAAGTTGAATAACAAGGAATTGTCGCATCCGAAATACCGGCCGGATATAGATGGCCTGAGAGCGATCGCGGTTCTCTCTGTGGTGGAATTCCATGCGTTTCCGAATCGTCTTACGGGCGGTCTTATTGGTGTGGATATATTCTTCGTTATTTCTGGATTCCTGATCTCGACGATTATTTTGGAAAATCTGGATCGGGGGTCTTTCAGTTTTTTAGAGTTCTATGCCAGACGAGTAAAGAGGATTTTCCCTGCGCTGTTTGTTGTGTTGTGTGCAACCTATGGTTTTGGGTGGGTCTATCTTTTTGCTGATGAGTACAAGCAGCTCGGAAAGCATGTGGCGGCGGGATCTTTCTTTGTTACCAACTTTGTTCTTTGGTATGAGGCTGGCTATTTTGATGTTTCCTCAATAAAGAAGCCGTTACTTCATTTATGGAGTCTCGGGGTGGAAGACCAGTTTTATATTGTCTGGCCCTTTCTGCTCTGGCTTGCTTTCAGGAAAAACCTGAATCAGCTAACGGTTGCTGTCGCTGTTTTATTGGGCTCGTTCTTTCTCAATGTCATAGAAACAAAGAGTGGCTCGGTGGGCGCATTTTATTCTCCTCAGACGCGATTCTGGGAGCTTCTGTTTGGTGGGTTGCTCGCCTGGAATGGCCTGTTTTGCCGTGGGAAATATGAGGCGTTTGTTGAAAGGGTCGACCATTGGTTGGCGCCGCTAATTTATAGGGTGCCTGAGGGGGCTGAGAGGGGCGCTTTGGCCCATGTTTCCTCTTTCTTGGGAGGACTTCTGCTGGTCTATGGGTTGACTCAAATAAAGGGGGAGGCCGGTTTTCCCGGTTTCTTGGCCTTGATTCCTGTGGTGGGGACGGCGCTGGTGATTGTTTCAGGGCCGGATGCATGGCTCAATAAGGCGATTCTCTCTGCCCGTATTCTTGTTTGGTTCGGCCTTATAAGTTACCCATTGTATTTGTGGCACTGGCCCATCATATCTTTTGCCCACATTCTCGCAGGAAAGGCGAAGCTGAGTAATGCTGTCTTAATAATCGCAATATCTTCTGCAATTGGGCTCGCGTGGCTGACCTACCGGTTTGTTGAGAGGCCCGTTCGTGGTCGTGCAGGAAGCAAGGTGGTCATTGCGCTCCTAATGCTTGTTTTTTCAGTTGGGGGTGTCGGATATTTTACCTATCGACATGATGGCTTACCTGAAAGAAACAGGCAGGTTAACGACATTGCTCTTGCTGCTGAAGAGTGGGAGTATCCCGGGGATCTTAAGCCGTTTGTTTTCGGTGATAAAAGAATCCTTCGCCAAGCATCTCAAGTAAATGATATTACATTGTTTGTCGGGGATTCTAACGTCGAGCAATACTATCCAAGGGTTGACGAGCTGATTAAGCATGATGGTTTTCATGCTAATAGTGCGGTCTTTATTACTGGAGGGGGCTGCCTGGTCGTTCCTCTGTTGGCTTACGATGATGCGCACAAGCATTGTCAGGGGTTGTCTGATACCGCCTTGAGCTACGCCAGGAATGAAAAGTTAGTTAGACATATCGTGATTGCTGAACAATGGAACGGATATCTTTCTGCGGGTTATGGGTTGGTCGGTAACTATCGGCCTCAGTCCAAGGATTATGCTGAGGCGCTTCTGAGGCTTTCTTCGTTCGTCAAGGATTTCAGGCGGTTAGGAAAGGAAGTGTATGTTGTCCTCAACATACCGGCAGGCCCAGAATTCGATCCCAAGCATATGCTGAAACGAAACCTTCGGACTACAGAGAATATTCTTTCTGTTGGTGAGGGAGGTGCAAAGAGGCGTGATCTTGATGATCGGTACCTTTTAATACAGGAAGACATCAAGCGTGCGGTGACGTCTGAGGGCGCACATGTTATTGCTCCAATGGATTTTCTCTGCACCAAGGAGTTCTGTCCAAGTCTGGATGAGGTTGGCAAGCCTATTTACAAGGATTCCAGTCATTTACGACCTGAATACGTGAGGCGCTCAGTGGGGTGGATCGATCAGGCGATCGTGGCTTCTGGTCGGCGCTCTCTAGATACGCGATAAGCCAGAAGTAATAGCCCTGACGGATGGCGACAGGGTGAGTCGTGAAGATCGGCATGCGTCTGCTTGAGTGAGGCGATGAGTCGTCATTAAAGTTATGATGACGTTACCGGCCTTGGTGTGGAACCTGCAGACGCATGCGAGAACTCTGTCGTGCGTGGTCCTGGACCGAGACATCATCCGATCAAGATTTCCCTTGCTTTCTATTCTGGGAACGCCTGTGGATGTTTGTTTTTTATAGAGAGCGATCTGCTTTCCTTTGTGGCTATTCCGCCGCAAATTTGGGTTTTGTTGATAAGTTGCGATGAACGAAAATAAACATATTCAAGCTAAAAAGGGCCCAGAGTTGCACGATGTCAGAATCGCACTCATCGGTCTGGGTTACGTGGGGTTGCCCTTGGCGGTCGAATTTGGTCGGCATTATCCGACGGTTGGATTTGACATCAGCGCGACGCGCATTGAAGAACTTCGCCAAGGTAAGGATGCTACCCGGGAAGTCACTCCCGATGAGCTGCGTCAGGCCGAACATCTCCATTACACGAATGATCCTCAGTCTCTCCGAGACTGTAATGTGTTCATTGTCACGGTGCCCACCCCGATTGACCGTTATAAGCGGCCGGACTTGTCCCCATTGATGCGGGCGAGTGAGACCGTCGGTCGGATTCTCAAGTCTGGGGATATTGTGATTTATGAGTCGACGGTGTATCCGGGATGCACTGAAGAAGTTTGTGTGCCCATTCTTGAGCGCGAGTCAGGGCTACTTTACGAGACCGAGGATCACAGTCCGGTGTCGCATGATGGAATTCCTCCGGATCATCTCAAGAAAGATGCCTCAGGGTATTTCTTCGTGGGTTATTCCCCTGAAAGGATCAATCCTGGGGACAAAAAACATAGGTTGCCGTCGATCGTAAAAGTCACCTCGGGTTCCACGCCGGATGCCGCTCGCTTCGTGGATGATCTCTATAAGAGCATTATCGTTGCAGGTACCCATAAGGCATCCAGTATCAGGGTCGCTGAAGCGGCAAAGGTGATTGAGAACACGCAGCGCGATGTGAATATTGCGCTAATCAATGAGTTGGCCATGCTGTTTCATCATCTTGGTATTGATACGGATGACGTTTTGGCAGCCGCCGGTAGCAAGTGGAACTTCTTGCCATTTCGACCTGGCCTGGTCGGGGGCCATTGTATCGGGGTAGACCCTTATTACCTGACTCACAAAGCGCAAGAAACTGGATTTCATCCGGCGATGATTTTGGCGGGCAGACGCATTAACGATGGCATGAGTGCTTACGTTGCGCAGCAGGTCGTCAAGTTAATGGCAAAGCGGGGCATGGCGTTGCGGGGTGCTCGCATTCTTATTTTAGGGCTTACTTTCAAGGAGAATTGCCCTGATTTGCGGAATACCCGAGTCATTGAAATCATCGATGAGTTGAAGGGGTATGGCGCTGAAGTGGATGTGCACGATCCTTGGGTCGAGATCGCCGAGGCAAGAAGAGAGTACGGCATAGATATTGTCGAGTCGCCAGGTCAGGGAGTTTATGACGCGATTATCCTTGCGGTAGCTCACAAACAATTTGCCGAGGCAGGCATTGATCTTTTGCGTGGTTACGCGCACTCCGATGCGGTTATATATGACGTCAAGCACCTTTTCCCGGCGCATGAAGTTGATGGGCGACTGTGATCAGACTTGATTAACGGATGTGAGGGTTGGCCAGATGACTGGAAATTCCTGTCAGGTGGCGGCGGGCCAATTCTTGGGCTCCAGCGCTAAGCGTCGTTGCTGTTAGACTTTGCGGAAAAAACGTGAGTCATGACCGCAGCCTTCGGGAGCTAAGAACGGGTGATCTCAATGTGACAGCACCCTTGGTGAGCAAGGGTTAACAGGGTAGTCATCACGATTATCCTGTTGTTCATGATTTGCATCTCTCAACCCATTTTCTTGTCCAATGCCCAAACCAATATCCGGCATCATATTGATTCGATCGCTCTCGACGGGGGGCGCAGAACGGCAGGCGATCGAGATCGCCGCATCGCTGAACAAGCGTGGCTTTAATGCCGCTATCATGGTTTTTTATGGCAACGGCGCTCTTGAGACCGAGGCTCTCAGTAAAGGCGTCCGAGTCATCGACTTAAAAAAGGGGGGGCGATGGGATTTGTTCTCCTTCTTGCTGAATTTGCGGGCCATCTTTCTTAAGGAGAGGCCTGATTTTGTATACAGTCTTCTGACGGGCGCAAATATCATCGCCTGTCTTCTCAAGGTGATTCGACCGCAGACGCCGATCATTTGGGGTATTCGCGCCGCTGATAAGAATATGGACATCTATGATGTGCCAGCCAGAGTGACGACCCTTCTGGAAACAAAGCTTTCATTCATCCCCGATCACGTCATCGCCAACTCCCATGCAGGTCGTGAAGTGGTGCTGGAGCGCGGGTATCCGTCGAGCAAGGTTTCTGTCATAACGAATGGGATCAATACGGAACTCTATTTCCCCTCCCAGGATCTTCGCTCTGAAATCAGGCAGCAATGGGGCCTCCGGCCCGAGCAAAAGGCCATAGGATTGATCGGGCGCCTTGATCCAGTAAAAGGACATGACGTCTTTTTTGAGGCGGCCCGTGAAATCCTGCGCAGCATTCCCTCCGCATGCTTCTTCATCATTGGGGATGGGCCTGCACCTTATCGGGAACGTTTGGAACTGTTGTCAGGGTCGCTGGGGCTTGGCGATAACTTGGTGTGGATACCGTTTCCTGAATCCATGAACGCCATCTATAACGGCCTTGACGTGATCGTCTCGTCGTCTTTTTTTGAGGGCACGTCTAATGTCATTTGCGAGGCAATGGCATGTGGTAAGCCCTGTATCGTTACTGATGTTGGTGATTCCGCCCGAATTGCCGGTGGGTTAGGGCGAGTGGTTCCTCCTGGCGATGCGTTGGCTATCTCAAACGCTCTCACCAGTCTCTTGGAGGAGGAGGCGCCTCAGCCAGAGCAGCTTCGTGGCCACATCATTAAGCAGTACGGACTGGAGCAGCTCGGCATGAGTACAAAGGTGCTCATTGAAGAGGTCATAGCGTGCACGTCCTCCACGTAATTACGGGACTGTTAGAACATGGGGCGGAACGGATGCTGGTCAAGACAGCAATCGGGTTACGTGCCTTTGGGATAGAGTCTTCTGTTATTTCTTTGATGCCTATTGCCCCGCTTGCTGAGCAAATGACTCAGGCGGGAATCTCTGTATATTCGCTGAACCTCTCTCGGGGGCAGGCGACGTTGGGTAGCGTTTCCAGCCTTTCAAAACTTATTCGAAAGATAAGTCCGGATATCATTCAAGGGTGGATGTATCACGGTAATCTTGCCGCCTCTTTTGGTGCGGTCATCGGTCAATGGGGTTGTCCAGTTGTCTGGAATATTCGACAGACCCTTTACGGCTTGGAACATGAAAAAAAATTGACGCGTGCGGTCATTCGGCTCTCCGCCTTAACATCTCGGCATCCGAGAAAGATCATCTACAACTCCAGTCTGAGTGCCCAGCAGCATGAAGATTTTGGGTTTCCTTCCTCAAAAACGGTTTTAATTCCGAACGGATTTGATACCGGCGTGTTTTCTCCGGTTGAAGTCGATTCAAGAGGTTCTCTTTCGGGTGGCGAGCGCCTCTTTGTGGTTGGTTTAGCCGCTCGTTTTCATCCCATGAAGGATCATGCCACCTTTATCAAGGCGGCTCAGATTGTTCTAAAGAATCGGAAAAACGTTGTTTTTCGCTTGGCGGGTTCGGGCGTGGATCCAGGTAATGCCGCCCTGATTCGGCTCATTAGTGACGCTGGGCTCTCTGAAAGTATTGAGCTTTTGGGGGAGCAGCGTGACATGGTCCGTTTTTACCAGGGTCTAGATGCGCTAGCCTTGCCTTCCGCATGGGGAGAGGCCTTTCCCAATGTTCTGGGGGAAGCGATGTCCTGTGGTGTTCCCTGCGTTGCAACGGATATCGGCGATTCGCAGGCTATCATAGGCGAGACCGGATTCATCGTGCCTCCCCGCGCGCCTGAGAATTTAGCAGAAAGCCTTATTCTGCTGGCGGATGAGGCAGATGCTGCGAGGGATGCAAGAAGAGTGAAATGCCGCGA
>CAYFOC010000073.1:0-8314 GCA_964344615.1 uncultured Methylococcus sp. | reverse complement strand
TGAAATACGGGGGGAAGCTCATCCATCGCGTCAGGGACGCTCATGGCTCAATCGAAGTCGTCGATGGCCATGGCGTCAGGTCGTTGCATTTTGAATCTGCGGCCCGTCAAAGTGCTATCGATCTCATGGTCCCGGATCGGATTGAATTGGCTTATCTGCGGTCCATGCTGTCAGCCCTTTTATTTGTCCCAAAACCCAAGCGAATTCTGCTTTTGGGATTGGGCGGGGGAACCTTGGCCCGTTTCTTCTCGCGACACTTTTTAGATGCCGAAATCGTGGTCGTTGAGCTTCGTCAGGCGGTTGTGGATATTGCCCAGCGGTATTTCTTGCTAGAGGCAGCGCCATCGCTTTCGATTCACGTCATGGATGCAAATGATTTCCTTCGGGAGCATGTGTCTGGTGATGGAGGGAGGCCTTTTGATCTTCTCATCGTGGATATCTTCGACGGTGAAGGGCCATCGGTGCTGCTTCAGGAGACGTGTTTTCTTTATCGGCTGAGGGAGGTGCTGTCACCGGAAGGAGTCATGGCTCTGAACTTATGGGCGGGTGATGACACCTCTTGGCGCCCCGTACAGAAGGGGCTGCGGGATGTTTTTGGGGGTTACCTGGGTGCGCTCCCTGTCCCTGGAAGAGGCAATCGTATTTGTCTCGCGCATCGTGATCCCCTCCAGTCTCTTTCGCGGAGAGCATTGGTCGAGGTGGCGAGGGATCTGGAAAGACGTCTGGGATTTGAATTCATAAGAATGCTCGATCGAATTGAGTTTTCAGCCTCAATCTGATTTTGTCCCGTCAATGGTCGCGCTTTTGAATGAGTTCGAGAAAGCGTGCTTCATCCAGAACAGGAATCCCGAGTGATTCGGCCTTGCTCGCCTTGGAGCCTGGGTCTGCACCAACCACGACGTAACTGGTTTTTTTGGAGACGCTTCCGGTGGCTTTTCCCCCCAGAGCCATGATGCGGGCATGTGCTTCCTCCCGGGACAGGCTTTCGAGGGTTCCGGTCACGACGAAAGTTTTGCCTGCAAGGGGCGTTGCCAAGCCCTCAGGGAGCGCCACGGGATCCCAGCGCACATCGGCCGCGATCAGTTTTTCGACCACCTCGAGATTTTTAGGCTGCTGGAAGAATGTGTGCACATGTTTTGCAACCGTGGGACCCACATCGGGCACACGCATTAACGCTTCTTCATCGGCCTTCATGATGGGCTCCAGTTCCCCAAAGTGAATGGCAAGATTTCTGGCGGTGACTTCACCCACATCACGAATCCCAAGAGCAAAAAGGAATCGCGGCAGGGTGGTATTCCGGCTTTTCTGGATGGCTGATACCAGATTGGCTGCTGATTTTTCCCCAAGGCGGTCCAGCATGCTGAGCGATGTACCCTCCAAATGGAAAAGATCAGCAACGGTTTCAATCAGATGAGCCTCTAGAAGTTGATCGATGATTTTTTCGCCGAGGCCATCAATGTCCATGGCTTTGCGGGATGCAAAATGGCGAACGGACTCCTTATGTTGCGCCGGACAGGAAAGTCCGCCACTACAGCGCATAACGGCTTCCCCCTCATCGGCCTCGACACTGGATCCGCAAATCGGGCAGGAAATTGGCATGCTGAATTCGGGCAGGAGCGTCTCTCGTCGATCCGCAAGGCTCCGTACAACTTCAGGGATGACGTCGCCCGCCCGGCGAATGACGACCCAGTCGCCGACCCGGATATCCTTTCGGTGGATTTCATCAGCGTTATGAAGGGTTGCGTTGGTGACGGTCACGCCCCCGACCTGGGCGGGTTCGAGTCGCGCGACGGGCGTCAGTGCGCCGGTTCTCCCCACCTGGATATCGATGGCGTGAAGTCGGGTAATGACTTCTTCTGCCGGAAATTTATGGGCGATGGCCCAGCGCGGGGCTCTGGCGACGAATCCCAGAATCTCTCGCTCCCTCAGGCTGTCCACCTTGTAGACAACCCCGTCGATGTCATACGGTAAATCTGCCCTGCGTGACTGAAGATCCTGGTAATAGCTCAGGCAGCCCGCAATCGAGTCGGCAATGCGCGTCTCCGGGTTGATCGGTATGCCCCAGTCCTGAAATTTCTGAAGCAGGTCGTAGTGGCTCTCCAGCAAGGCTTCCGGGGGATAGAGTCCCCAGCCGTAACAGTAGAAGCTCAAAGGGCGAGTCGCGGTGATGCGAGGGTCGAGCTGTCGGAGGCTCCCTGCGGCTGCATTCCTGGGATTGGCGAACGTTTTGTCGCCACGCAACAAGGCGTCAGCATTCATTTGCTCGAATCCGGAACGCGGCATGAACACTTCGCCGCGGATTTCGAAAACGGTTGGCCATCCTGAGCCTTTTAGCGCGTGAGGAATGCTCGGGATTGTGAGTAGATTTTGAGTGATGTCCTCGCCGGTCCGCCCGTCGCCACGGGTTGCGCCCTGAGTCAGATAGCCCTGAGAGTAGGTTAGGCTGACGGCCAGGCCATCCAGTTTGGGTTCGATCGCAAACCGACCGGGAGGGTGGGAAAGCCGCTGCTCCATGCGTCGGGCAAAATCAGAAATATCTTGGTCGCTGAACGCATTGTCGAGGGACAGCATCGGAATCCGGTGCTCCACCTCGCTGAACACCCTGGAGGGTGGTGCACCCACTCTCTGGGTTGGAGAGTCTTCCGTGATAAGTTCGGGAAATTGCCGCTCGATGGCAATCAGTTCTGCCATCAGGCGGTCAAACTCGGCATCCTGAATAATCGGTTGGTCGAGTTGATGGTAGCGCAGGTTGTGATATGCGATCTCAGCCCGAAGCGCCTCCGCCCGGAGCCGTTCCGCTTCGGAGGGCGGGGTCATCAGGGATCGATGGGCTGCTTGAGCAGGTTGCGAACGTGGGCGATTTTGCTTTGACCCAAGGGTTGACGGGTTTCGTCCCACTGGATGCCATTTAACTGCTGAGCGAGATCGCGACTGGTGTTGACGAGATCATCGTACGTGGCCAGAGGATCTGAGACGCGAGCGGTCTGGAAAAAGAGAATGATTCCCGGACACTCAAACCCTTCCATGTCATCAATGGGGAATGTTCCAGGCTCAACGAGGCTGGCGACACTGAAGAGGGTTTGGGTCAGGTCCGGGTTATAGCGATGGAATATGCCCATGTCGCCGTAGAGGAGGTCGTTATCCAGCAAAGCTAGCTTGAGGTCAGTGCCGTTGAAGAACTGGCCTGGCGGTGCAACAACGCTGACCTGAATCAGGAACGGGGCACCAACGGCTTCATCTGAATGAGCGATGAGCTCCTCCCCGTGATGGTCGAGCTCGACATCATCATGCAGGTCCACATCGTCATCAAGACCTGCAAACAGGGGCTCGCGCCGGTGTTCAACGCCTGAATTGACAACGCGTACGGTCTCTTCGAAGTAACTGTCGGGGTCATCGTATTCGTCGACTTCGGCCTCGGATGGGCGGTTACGCCTTGCAGCGATGATTCGCGCCAAGGCCTCGTGAATGGGAGCCTTGTATCGGCCCCAGGCATAAATGCCCGCCATCACAGCAACGCCGACCACAATCAGGATCAGGCGAACGGTATCTCTATCCATCGTTAAGCCTCAGGCAATTCAGGCAGTCGTCATTTCTACGGCTGCATCGATGTCCACCGCAACGATGCGGGAAACCCCCGGTTCTTTCATGGTGACGCCCGCAAGGTGCTGGGCAATCTCCATCGTGACCTTATTATGGGATATGAAGAGGAATTGTACCCTCTCAGACATTTCCTTGACCAATTGGCTGAACCGGCCCACGTTGGCATCATCGAGCGGTGCATCGACTTCGTCCAGAAGACAGAAGGGAGCAGGATTCAGTTCGAAGATGGCAAAGACCAGCGCGGCGGCGGTCAGGGCTTTTTCTCCACCGGACAGTAGGTGAATGGAACTGTTCCGTTTGCCCGGTGGGCGCGCCATGACCGTTACGCCGGTTTCAAGAAGATCTCTGTCTGTGAGTTCAAGGGAGGCTTGCCCGCCACCGAATAGTTTCGGAAACATCCGTTGCAGGCCACTGTTGATGAGATCAAAAGTATCCTTGAAACGGGTGCGACACTCCCGGTCTATTTTCTCAATAGCTTCACGAAGGGTTCGGAGAGATTCTTCGAGGTCTGCATTTTGCTGGTCGAGGAAGTTCATGCGCTCTTCCTGGACCAGATATTCCTCCATCGCCGTGAGATTGACGGCGCCCAGTCGGGAAATTTCTGTCGAAATTTCCTGAAGCTGCTGTTGCCAGCGTTTTTCGTCGGCTTCTGGCGGGAGGTTTTGGGTGGCGCTTTCGGGGGTCGATCCGATTTCCTCGAATTGCTCCTCTACGGTTTGTCGCCTCACTTCGTTGGCAGAAAGATCAAGCTTGACGCGTTCGAGTTGATCTTTGATCTTTTGCAGTTGCCGCTCGTTTTCTAGCTTTGTCTCCGAGGCGCTCCGGATTTCGCTTTCCAGCGCCGTTGCCTTCTGTCGCTGTCGCAGCAGGGCTTCCTCAATCAGCGCCTTCTGTTCGGTCAGGGCTTCCAGTTCTTCCTCGGAGCCCTCAGGGATCGTGGTGGACTCAACGGCTCGAGACTTCAAGGACTCAAGCCGTTGCTGGCTTTGTTCGAGCTGTCCGCGAAGGCGTTCGATATGTCGGGAGGTGATCTGCTCGCTGGACTTCAGTTGTTCGGCCCTGCTTTTAAGGGTCTGGGCATGATTTCGGCTGGCTTGAAGAGCTTGCTCAGCCTGGTTCAAGCCCGCTTCCATGGATTCCCGGTCTCCAGAGAGCAGGGCAAGTCTTTTTTCAAGTTCAATGAGACGCTCTTCCGAGTCCGTCTTGAGAAGTCTTGATTCTTCAATATCCTCCCGGATTTCCTGAAGTTGGGCTTCGATCTCGGAGAGATCGCCCATGATCTGATTGAAGCGTTTCTGAGTTTGCTCATGACGGGCCTTCAGCGCACCCAGTTCAGACCGACTTCGGGTCAATTCGGCTGCAATTCGTCGCTCTTCTGTCTGGAGATGCTCCCGTTCGCCCTCCGCGTCACGGAGTTCGCTTTCGCGCTGCTCAAGGATGCCTTCGGCCCTTTGGATGGTCTCTTCCAGTACCTGCGTTTGTTGTTTCAGGTCCTTGAGTTCCCTCTCCCGTCGGATCAGACCGGCGTGTCCATCGTCGATTTTTTGACGAATGGCCCAGTTGGGGCCGACGAGTGTTCCATCCGGACTGATGCTGGCTTCATGGGGTTGAAGGGTTGCCCGGAGAGCGAAAGCTTCTTCGGTCGAATTCGCCCACCGAATATGGCCCAAAAGTGCGCCAACGTTGACCGATCCCCTGACATGCGCAGCCATGGAATCCGCTTTGAGCGGTAGATCTGTGTGGGTTGTCATCTCAATAAAGCCGATCGACTCGCCTTCAATTTCGCCGATCGTTTCGATCAGGGATGAGAGATCGTTAAGACATAGGGATTGAAGATGAGGTCCTAGGACGCTTTCAATGGCGTTTTCCCATTCCGGGGAGACTTCGATGAGTTCAGCCAGGCGGGGGGCGGATTCGAGCTGATGCTTGTTGAGCCAGGCAATCAGTTCGGGCCGATCTTTTCCCATCACATGGCGTTGAAGGGTTTCAATGGACGCCATGCGTCCCTCATTGGCATGACGCTCTGCGAGGGCCTCGTTCAATTCGTTTCTGGCCGTCTTGAGGTCGGATCGAACCGTCTCAATCGTGGTCAAAAGGAGGGTCTGCCTCTCGTGCGTCAAAAGTCGCTCGGCTTCCAGTTCGGCAACCAGTTGTTCGAGTTCTTCGAGTCCGGCGGACTGTCGGTCATGTTCAATTTCTGCCCGCTCGCTATGGAGCTTTTCGACACGCAGCTCATGCGTTCGTAGTTGTTGCTCGTTCTGTCGAATGCGTGCAGCCTGAATCTCGATCTGCCCCCGACTCCGGCTGATGTCGTTGTTCAGTGCCTCGAAGGCCGTGCGGGACTCCTTGAGGCTGGCATCGGCTATGACTCGCTGCTCTGAGCAGAGTATTTCGTTCTCTTTGGCTGATTCAAGCGCCAACTCCAGTTCCACCAGCTCTTCGCGGATTTGTTCCAGAGTTTCCTCATCGCCAGAAAGGTCTCCGGCAACCTGGCGCTGTTCTTCAAGCAGGCGCTGTTGTTCCTGATCTAGATTGGCTTGGGTTTCTTTCGCATGACGAAGGGTCTGGGTGATGCGGCTGATATTCGATCCAAGCTCATAAAATGTGGCTTGGGTTTCATTCAATTCCTTCTGTAGGCGTTCCTGTTGCTCTCTGCGATCCGCCAAAATCTCGGTTTTCTCAAAATCCTGTTCGGCGTGTTGGAGAAAAAGAGCGTTTGATTCTTCTCGCCTGACTTCAAGTTGCTGATACTCGGCTTGATGTTTTTGCCAGCGGAGCCCAAGTAACTGCTCCTTCAGGAGGTGTTCCTGATCCTTAAGAGCCGTAAAACGTTCCGCTTTTTTGGCTTGTCGCTTGAGGCTGTCCAGTTGCTTGCTAACTTCGTCGCGGAGATCGAGCAGGCGATCGAGATTTTCCTGCGTGTGCCCCATCCGCAGCTCGGTTTCGTGACGCCGTTCCTTGTACTTCGATATCCCTGCCGCCTCTTCAATCAGATCTCGCAATTCGGAAGGCTTGGCTTCAATCAGGCGGGAAATGGTGCCTTGTTCGATGATGGCGTAGCTTCGGGAACCTAGGCCGGTCCCAAGAAAAAGATCCGTAATGTCTTTTCTTCTGCAACGTGTCCCGTTCAAGAGATAGGTGGACTGGCCATCCCGGGTGACCTGGCGCTTGATGGAGATTTCCGGGAACTTGGCAAATTCACCCGGTGCCTTTCCTTCGCCGTTGTCAAAGACCAATTCGACCGAAGCGAGGCCAACGGGCTTGCGACTGCTGGAACCGTTGAAAATGACATCGGCCATGCTTTCGCCGCGAAGGTGCTTGGCTGAGCTTTCACCCATGACCCAGCGAACCGCATCAATGATGTTGGATTTCCCGCATCCATTGGGACCGACGATGCCGATCAGATTGCCCGGTGTGGGTATCGTGGTCGGATCGACAAAGGACTTGAAGCCCGCAAGCTTAATTCGGTCAAGACGCACGTCGGGAGGAGGGGGAAATGTGGGTGAGAGTAAAAACTGGTTGGCAGGTTGCCGTACCGTTATTATAGCCGACTGCCGTTGGACCCGGGCCTTCTATCGTAGCCTCGATGGTTCAGCAGACCCCTTGCATGAAATATCAGACGAAACTATGACTACAAAGCCAAGCAAATCGCTGGAAACCTTCGAGAATCCGAAGCCTGAGCGTGACTACACCATCCGGATCGATATGCCGGAATTCACCTGTCTTTGCCCGAAAACGGGACAGCCTGATTTCGCCACCCTTCACCTTGAGTACGTTGCGGACCTTGCGTGCGTGGAATTGAAGTCGCTCAAGCTTTATGTGTGGTCCTTTAGAGATGAAGGGGCCTTTCATGAAGCGGTCACGAATCGAATTCTGGATGACCTGGTGGCCGCAACATCGCCGCGCTTTATGCGATTGACGGCGCGATTCAATGTTCGTGGTGGCGTCTACACCAATGTGGTTGCCGAGTATCAGAAGCCGGGCTGGACACCAGCACCTGCAGTTCAGTTAAGTTGAGGCCATTATGACGACACCTGTATGCCCCCAATGTGGAATGGCGAATGCCTACAACGATGGTCAACAGTGGGTGTGCCCCGACTGTTTTCATGAGTGGAATGAGGGCGATGAATCGGCGGATTCGGCGGCTCAGGATGGTTTGGTCCGGGATTCCAACGGGACGGTTCTCCAGGATGGAGACTCGGTTCTCTTGATCAAGGACTTGAAGGTCAAGGGCAGTTCAACGACCTTGAAGAAGGGAAGCAAGGCCAAGAATATTCGTCTTCGGGACGGAGATCATGAGGTCGATTGCAAAATCGACAACGTCAGCTACATGCTCAAGGCCTGCTTTCTGAAGAAAGCCTGAAGTATTGGCCCACCATGACGATATCGTGGTGGGCCATTTTTCTTGGGATTTAGAGGGTCTCGAGAATGGCGCCCTTGACGGCATCGAGTGTGGCCGGCACCTTGCTGGGCTTGACGTCACACTGGCCGATGGCGGTGTCCGGATCTTTCAGGCCGTTCCCTGTAAGGGTGCAAACCACCGTTTTTCCTTCCGGTATCTTGCCGTTGCGAAGATCGCGCAGAACTCCCGCCACGGAAGTGGCAGAGGCCGGTTCGCAGAAGATGCCCTCCTTTTCGGAGAGCAACTTCTGGGTGGCGAGAATCTCTTCATCGGTGAGTTCGTCAAACCACCCACCGGACTCTTTCTGAGCCG